>NZ_JBFULO010000180.1:0-7525 GCF_054049855.1 Stenotrophomonas sp. P5_B8
GCCGAACAACTGGCGCATGCGTCCGGTCGCCTCATCCTCGGGCATCGACAAGGCCTGCAGCAGCCCGGCGGTGAGGTCGGCCGGATCATGCGGGTTGGTCAGCACCGCGCCCTTCAGCTCGGCCGCGGCCCCGGCAAACTCGCTGAGCACCAGCACGCCGCTGCTGCCCTCGATACCGTGCGTGGCGACGAACTCCTTGGCCACCAGGTTCAAGCCATCGCGCAGTGGGGTGATCCACATCACCTGCGCGGCGGCGTAATGCGCCACCACCTCCTCGAACGGCAACGCCTGTGCAAAGAAGCGCACCGGCGTCCAGTCCAGCCGCGAGAAGCGGCCGTTGATACGTCCCACCGCCTGCTCGATCTGGTTCTGCAGGGTGCGGTAGACGGTCATCTCGCTTGCCGCCGGCACGCACACCATCAGCAGGGTGACCTTGCCCTGGCGCTCGGGATGCTGCTCCAGCAGCCGCTCGAACGCCTCCAGCTTGGCCAGCGTGCCCTTGGTGTAGTCCAGTCGCTCCACCGACAGCACCAGCTTGCGCGCACCGATCTCCCGGCGCAGTTTGAAGATGTCGTTGCGTACGTCGCTGCGCGCCAGCACGCTGTGGATGCGGCGCAGGTCGGTACCGACCGGGTGCGCGCCCAGCGCCACCTCGCGGTCGCCCACGCGCAGGCGCGTGGTCATGGTGTCCAGCCCCACCGCGCAGCCGTAGGTGAGGAAGCGCGGCGCGCAGCTTTCCCAGGCCAGGCGCTCGGCGGGCATCGCCCCGCGCACGACATCCACGAAGTTCTCCACCTGGCGCGGAATGTGGAAGCCGATGTAATCGCACGACAGCAGGCTGCCGATGATCTCGCGGCGCCACGGCACCACGTTGAACACGTCGGCGGACGGGAAATAGGTGTGGTGGAAGAAGGCGATCTTCAGGTCCGGGCGCAGTTCGCGCAGCGTGGCCGGCACCATCCACAGGTTGTAATCGTGGATCCACACCGTAGCGCCATGCGCGGCTTCGGCGGCGGTGGCGTGCGCGAATTTACGGTTGACCTTCAGGAACACCTGCCAGTCGTCCTCGCGGAACTTCGCACGTTCCCAGAACACGTGCAGCATCGGCCAGAACGCTTCCTTGGAGAAGCGCTTGTAGAAGATGTCCACTTCCTGCCGGCTCAACGGCACGCGCGCGGCGGTGAGGGTGGGGTAGCGTCCGGCATCGACGGCCAGGTGGGTCTGGAACGGACCACGCTTGGGGTCATCGATGCCCCAGGCTACCCACGAGCCTTTCTGGCCGCCCTCGAAGAAACTCAGCAACGAGGGAATGATGCCGTTGGGCGAACGCGGGGGACGCTGCACCAGCACGCCGTCTTCCATGACCTCATCGAAGGGCAGCCGGTGGTAGACCATCACCAGGTCGGCGCCGTCGGCACGCGCCTGCTTGGGGGCGTGCAGGAAAGGATCGTCGGTGGCGAGCAGGCCGAAGTGCTCGATCGCCTCGAGGATGCCACCGCAGCCGGGTGCCTGCGCGTGGAAGGTATGCGTCAGCGTGGCGGTCGCCGTGGTCAGCGCCGGCTCCGAATCGCCCACGCACACTCCGCGGAAGCCGGCGGTGTACATCGACAGGTCATTGAGGGTGTCGCCGGCCACCAGGATGCGATCGCGCGGCAGGTCCAGCAGGCGCGCCAGCGCGGCCAGGGTCCGGCCCTTGTCGGTGTCCGGCGGCAGGATGTCCAGGTAGCGGTCGGCCGAATACAGCACATCGCAGCCCAGCGCCTGCGCGGCGGCCTGGATCTGCGCGCGCAGCGGCGCCAGCGTCTGCGGATCGCAGAAGTAGGAGCAGCGCCGTTCCTGCGGCACGTCCTGGCGCTGCAGGGCGGCGAACGGGCGCATCGCCTCGGCCACCACGTGCTCACCGGGCCAGTGCGCGTCGATCATCGATTGCAGGGGTTGCAGCGGCTGCAGGGTGTGGCCATCGACGACGGTCGCGCCAACATCGCAGACCACGTAGTCCGGACGCGGGATGGCCGGGTCGGAGAGCAGCGGCATCACCGCTTCGAGGCCGCGGCCGGTGATGAAGATCAGCGCGATGCCGGGGTGCTGGTCCACCAGCCGGTACAGGCGGTGGCGCGCGGCGGCGTCGCCGGCGAGGAAGGTGCCATCCAGATCGGTGGCCAGGATCAGCTGCGGTGCCGGCGGGGCCAGCGGTGTACGGGTTGAGGTGGGCGTGGCGGGTGTCGATACAGTCAATGCACTTCCTTATCGGAGGAGAGGGGAGAGGGGGTGTCGGGCGGGATCTCGGCGTCGGTCTCGGGCATCATTTCCAGCGCCGACGGCGTGGTGCGCAGCATCAGCCGGAACCCGACCGGATGCGTGCGCAGGCGCTGGAAGCGCAGCAGCCGCGCAGTGGTGAACACCGCCAGCAGCATCAGCACCACGGCGAAATACAGCGGCAGCGCCGCCGGACCAAAGCGCTGCATCGCCGCGCCCGCCAGCGCCGGGCCGATGGCGGCACCCACGCCATGCACCAGCAACAGGCTGGAACAGCCGGACAACAGATGCGCACGTGGCAGGTAATCGAGCATGTGCGCTACCGCGAACGGATACAGCGAGAACGCCAGCCCGCCGTAGACGAAGAACAGCCCAAACAGCAGGTGGGTCTGCAGCTGGATCATCGGCAGGGAGGCGACCACCGCGATGCCGGCGGCGGCCAGGCTGAGCGCCACCAGACCACTGCGCCGATCGTGCCCATCGCTGATGTGGCCCAGGGGCCACTGCAGCAGCGCGCCGCCAAGAATCGCAGTAAGCATGAACAGCGCAACGCCGTTGCCATCCAGGCCCACGTCGCCCGCATATACCGGTAGCAGGCCCCAGAAGCCGCCCATCGCCAGCCCGGACAAGCCGGCGGCAACGGTGGCCACCGGCGCCATCGCATACAGGCGGGCCAGCTTGAGGCGCGTCACCACGGGCACGTCCGGCTGGCGCAGGCGCGTGGCGGTCACCGGCAGCACTGCCGCGCAGACCAGGATCGCGGTCAGCATGAACATTCCCACCGCGCTGGCATCGCCCAGCATCAGCAGCACCTGGCCCAGCGCCAGCGCCGACAGATTGACCACCATGTACAGCGAGAACGCGCGGCTGCGTCGGGCCGGATCGGGCTCGGCGTTGAGCCAGCTTTCGATCACCGTGTACAGGCCGACCAGCGCGATGCCGGTGGCGATGCGCAGCACGCCCCATCCGACCGGGTTGATCCACAGCGGATGCAGCAGCACCGCGATCGCGGCGAGTGCGGCGAAGAAGGCGAACGCGCGGATGTGCCCGATCCGGCCGATCAGCGACGGAGCGAAAAAGGTGCCGATGAAAAAGCCGGCGAAATACCCCGACATCACCAGCCCCAGCGTGCCGGCGCCGAAGCCGGCCTGGCCGCCACGCACTGCCAGCAGGGTGCCCAGCAACCCGCTGCCCGTCAGGAGCAGCGCTACACCGGTGAGCAGGGCAGTCAACCGCCACATGCGGGCGGTCTCGGTGGAAATGAAAAAGCGGACACCTGATCTACCCTAACACAGCCTTTTTGAAGGCCAGGTCGATAGCGCTGCCGTGCAGTGCCGTCATGCGCGGTGTCGCTTGCACTGCCGCAACGAACGCCTGAAACTCCGCGGGCCGCGCGCGCGGCGGGTCTGCGCATGCGGATTCCCCTTCATTCAAACCCCGTCGGCAGGCCGTGCAGCCTGGCGACCGGGTGTTCCAGCAGGAGTAGCAGGTGTGATCCAGGACGTCGATGTGAAACGCAGTCTTCTGCCGGGAAAGATCCTGCTGTACTTCTCCGCAGTGATGCTGCTGGCGCTGCTCTGCTACAGCTGGTCGATGCCGCCGGTGGATGCTTCCGGCTTCCGGCAGACCCAGACGGCGCTGTCGATCGTGTGGATTGCCCGTGGCTTCCCGGTGTTCAGTTACCTTACCCCGGTGCTCGGCGCGCCCTGGTCGATTCCGTTCGAGTTCCCGCTGTACCAGTGGCTGGCGGCGATGCTGGCCAATGCGACCGGGATGGGCATCGACAACAGTGCCCGGCTGGTATCGGCGCTGTTCCATGTCGGCTGCGTGTGGATGGTCTACCGCGTCGTGCTGGCCATCCGGCCCGATCGCGCGCTGGCACTGTGCATCGCCGGTGCCTTCGCGGTGTCGCCGTATGCGCTGTTCTGGGGGCGCTCGGTGATGATGGAATCCACCGCGGTGTTCTTCGGCCTGGTGTTCGTATGGGCGATGGCGCGGCTGCGCGGCCCGTCGGCCGGGCCGGCGCGGATGATCGCGCTGGGCGTGACCGCGGTGATCGCGGCGGTGCTGTCGGCGCTGGTCAAGGTCACCACCTTCTTCGGGTTTGCCGCCTTCGTTGCCCTGGCCTTCGCGTGGCTGGCCGTGCGTGAACATGGCTGGCGCCCACAGTGGATGGCGCAGCACTGGACGTTGATCGTCTGGGGCGTGGTTTCGGCACTGGCCGTACTGGCGGTGATCAACCAATGGCTCTCGCACGCCGATGCGCTCAAGGCGCAGTCGCCGCTGGGGCGCGAGGTGACGTCCAGCGCGTTGTCGACCTGGAATTACGGCACGCTGCAGCAGAAGCTGGACCCGGCCACCTGGTGGGGCACGGTCTTCAAAAAGCGCTTTGCCGCCGCCGTCGGTTCCAACTGGGTGTTCCTGATCCTGCTGGTGGCGGGCCTGTGTGCACGCCAGATCCGCAGCGCCGTGCTGCTGTTGCTGGTGGTCTACCTGCTGCCGGTAGCGGTATTCACCAACCTGCATATCGCCCACCCGTATTACCAGGCCGCCAACATCGTGTTCGCCACTTCGATCGTCGGCCTGGTGATCTGGTGGACCATCCAGCGGGCCGAAGCCAGCGGCAAGGTGCGACGCCCGCTGTGGCTGGTCGGCCTGCTGTGCCTGCTGTCGTTTGGCGCCATCGCCGGCAATTACGTCAAGCGCATGAAGGAAGCACGCGAGCCCAATCGGGTGTCGCAGATCGCCGCGTTGATCAAGGCCGGCACCCCCGGGCAGGGCGTCATCGTCGCCTTCGGCCTGGACTGGTCCTCCGAGCTGCCGTACCTCGCCGACCGTCGTGCGGTGATGGTGCCCGACTGGGCCCCGACCAGCGCGCTGGAGACACTGGCCAGCGCCGATACCGCACTCGGCGACGGTCCGCTTGGTGCGCTGGTGAACTGCCCCAACGCCCTCGGCAGCGACCCGGCACGCAGCGGCTTCCAGCAACAGATCCTGGCCCGCTACAGCGCCGGTGCCACGGTGCGGRTGATCGGGGATTGCCAGGTCTGGCTGCACCCGTGACGGCGTGCGATCGCCGTTGCCTCACCGGGTCGCGGCGATCGCCTGCGCATTTGCGCGCACCGTGCCGGGCCGTTAGGGTGGGGGCATGAATGTTTCCACCGTTGTACCCGCTGTCCTTCTGCTGGCCCTGGCCGGCTGCGCCCGGCAACCCGATGCGGTGTCGCATGACATCGCCAACGCTCCGGCCGATGCCTTCCTTGCGGCGGTTGCCGCGCATTGCGGCAAGGCCTACGAGGGCAAGGTGATCGTCAACGAGCCGCGCAGCGACGCGCCGGACCCCTTCGAGGGCAAGCGGCTGGTGATGCATGTACGTGGGTGCGAAGACCCCGCGCACCAGCTGCGCATCCCGTTCCACGTCGGTGATGACCACTCGCGCATCTGGGTGATCAGCCGCACCGACACCGGCCTTCGCCTCAAGCACGACCACCGTCACCGTGACGGCAGCCCCGATGCGGTCACCCTGTACGGCGGCGACAGCAAGCCGCCGGGCACCGCGCAACGCCAGGTATTCCCGGTGGATGCCGATTCGGTGGCGATGTTCCGCAAGGCGGACATGTTGCCCTCGGTCGAAAATACCTGGGCGATGGACATCGAGCCGGACCAGCGCTTCGTCTACGAACTCACCCGGCCTGGCGGGCGCCACTTCCAGGTGCAGTTCGACCTGAGCAAGCCGGTGGCGCTGCCGCCGGCGCCGTGGGGCAGCGACGCCGCCCCACGCTGAGACCGGCTCATGCCGGCTGGATGAGGGACACGGTTGCCGGCCATTGCCGGCAACCGGTCGGCATCAGCGGACGCCGAACCGCGCCCGGCAGCCGTTGCTGACCCACAACGTGCCGTTGCGGTACCCCCAGCTGCGGCCTTCCACGCAGGCGCTGCCGGACAGCTGCTGGACCAGCACCGGGCGTCCCTGGCGGGCTTCCCAGGCGCAGGTCTGCTCGCGCTTGCTGTTGCTGCTGCAGGTCACGCTGTAATTGCTGTTGCCGCCGCCGCCACCGCCGCCCCAGTTGCCGCGTGCCTCGGCGAACTCGCCGCGGCAGCCGCGGTTGACCCAGATCGCGCCATTGCGCACGCCCCAGGTCTGGCCCTGCACGCAGGCCGTGCCGGAAATCTGCCGGACCAGAGTGGCATTGCGCCAGCGCGTGGGGCAGGCCCGTTCGCGGTTGTTCTGGCTTTCGCAGCGGATCGTGCCGCCGTTGCCGTTGTTCCCGCCGCCGCCGTTCCAGTTGCCGCCGCCGTTGCCGCCGCCATTCCAGCCGCCGCCGCCATTGCCGCGCAGCGACGTGGCGATGTCCTGCTTGATCTTCGAGAAGCTCCAGCCGGAGTTGACCTGGGCCAGGTAGAAGCGCAGCTGGTCGTCGGGGATGCGGCGGCCGTTGGCCTGCTCGGCGTATTCCTGGGAAATTACCCGCGAGCGGTCGCTGGAGGACAGCTGCGACAGGTTGTCCGGTGCATAGGCGCGGGTGCTCATCTGGGCCTGGGCGGCCGGGGCGCTGCAGCCCAGTGCCAGGGCCAGGCAGACAATGGTAAGGCGACGGTTCATGGCGACATCCCCTTGCGGTCGTTGGTGCGCGGACTATAGGAATGGGACAGGTTCAGGGCGCGTGATGCCCGCCGGGCGGGCCGCCGGGCAAGGCCGGGGTGGGGCCGACGACAGCCGATTTGCCCCGGCGCAGCCTACGCCGCAGAATAAAGGGCTGTCCGGCGCAACGTGGTGCCGGCATTCTCCTGCGGAGCTTTACCCCCATGCGTACCCACTTCTGCGGCCTGGTCGATGAGACCATGATTGGCCAAACCGTTACCCTCGCCGGCTGGACCGACGTTGCCCGCAACCAGGGCGGCGTGTGCTTCATCGATCTGCGTGATCATGAAGGCATCGTGCAGGTGACGGTGGAAGTGGATAACGCGGCCGTGTTCGCCGTGGCCGCCAGCCTGGGCTACGAGGACGTGCTGCAGGTGGAAGGCGTGGTGCGCGCGCGCCATTCGGTCAACGACAAGATCCGCACCGGCAAGGTGGAAGTGATCGCCACGGCCATCACTGTCCTCAACAAGGCCGAGCCGCTGCCGTTCCACGCCCACGAGAACCCGGGCGAGGAAACCCGCCTGAAGTACCGCTACCTGGACCTGCGCCGTCCGGAAATGCAGCGCATGCAGCGCACCCGCATCAAGCTGGTGCAGGCGCTGCGCCGCCACCTGGACGCCACCGGCT
>NZ_JBFULO010000181.1:0-7520 GCF_054049855.1 Stenotrophomonas sp. P5_B8
GGAGATCGTCTACGGTGAATCCGACCTGGCCCGTTACGTGCGTGATGCGGTGAAGGTCTCCAACGATTCGCCGGTGCYRCTGGACCGCTTCCTGGACAACGCGGTGGAAGTGGACGTGGACATCATTGCCGACAAGGACGGCAACGTGCTGATCGGTGGCGTGATGGAGCACATCGAGGAGGCCGGCGTGCATTCGGGCGATTCATCCTGCTCGCTGCCGCCGTACTCGCTGTCGGCTGAAACCCAGGCCGAGCTGCGCCGCCAGGTGGTCGAGCTGGCCAAGGCCCTGAACGTGGTCGGGCTGATGAACACCCAGTTCGCCATCCAGGCCGGCGAGAACGGCGAAGACATCGTCTACCTGCTGGAAGTGAACCCGCGTGCCTCGCGCACCGTGCCGTTCGTGTCCAAGGCCACCGGCATGGCGCTGGCCAAGATCGCCGCGCGCTGCATGGCCGGCAAGACCCTGGCCGAACAGGGCGCCATCAAGGAAATCGTGCCGGACTACTACTCGGTCAAGGAAGCGATCTTCCCGTTCGCCAAGTTCCAGGGCGTCGACCCGATCCTCGGGCCGGAGATGCGCTCCACCGGTGAGGTGATGGGCGTGGGCCGCAGCTTCAGCGCTGCCTTCGCGCGTGCGCAGGAAGCCGGCGGCATCAAGGCGCCGCCGCTGGGCAAGGCGTTCGTCTCGGTCCGTGATCCGGACAAGAAGCGCGTGCTGCCGGTCGCCAAGGCACTGGTCGAGCGCGGCTACACCCTGGTGGCCACCCGTGGCACCGGCGCGTGGCTGCAGGAGCACGGCATGGCCTGCGAAATCGTCAACAAGGTGGTCGAAGGCCGCCCGCACATCGTCGATTCGATCAAGAACGGCGAGATCGTCTACATCGTCAACACGACCGAAGGTCGCGCGGCGATCAATGACTCCTTCTCGATCCGTCGCGAAGCGCTGCAGCATCGCGTCACCTATTCGACCACCATCGCCGGCGCCATGGCGCTGGTGCAATCACTGGAATTCCGCGGCACCGGCCCCGTCTGGTCGCTGCAGGAACTGCACAAGGAGTTGAACGCATGAGAGCACCGATCACCCTGAAGGGCGCGCAGCGTCTGCGCGAAGAGCTTGACCACCTGAAGTCGGTCAAGCGCCCGAAGGTCATCGCGGCGATCGCCGAAGCGCGTGAGCACGGCGATCTCAAGGAGAACGCCGAGTACCACGCCGCGCGCGAAGAGCAGGGCTTTATCGAAGGCCGCATCAAGCAGCTGGAAGGCGAGCTTTCGCATGCCGAGATCATCGACATCACCAAGCTCAATGCCGGCAGCAAGGTGGTGTTCGGCGCCACCGTCGAGTTGTGCGACGTGGAGAGCGATGAAGAGAAGCGCTACCAGATCGTGGGCGACCTGGAGGCCGACATCAAACTCGGCCTGATCGCGATCTCCTCGCCGCTGGCACGCGCCCTGATCGGCAAGCTGGAAGGCGATGCGGTCACCATCGACGCACCGGCCGGCCAGCGCGAGTACGAAATCGTCAGCGTCCAGTACCTGGCCTGACATGGCCACGGCGACATTGCTGTTGCCGGCGCGCAGCCGCTTCCCGGCCGCGCCTTTGCCCGACGACGTGGCGAAGGCGCTGGGGCGCGCCGAGCGCAGCAGCGTCGACGGGGGCGAGCGTGCCCAGCTGCAGCGGCATTTCCAGCTGCAGCCGGCGCACTGGCCGGTGGCCGCACTGACCCGCCAGCTGGACGTCGGCGATGCCGGCGAGGCGGTCTGGCTGCGCGCCGATCCGGCCAACGTGGTGCCGGACATGCAGGGCGCGCGGATGATGGGTCACGGCGATACGCTGCGGCCTGATGCGGAGGATGTGGCCCGGTTGTTGCCGGCGCTGCAGCCGCTGTTTGCCGGGTTCGGCTTCACCCTGGATGCCCCGGTGCCGTCGCGCTGGTACCTGCGCCTGCCGCCGGGAACCACGCTGCCGGACTTCCACAGCCCCGATGATGTGCTCGGCGATGACCTGTTCGCGCATCTGCCCGAAGGCGATGCGGGCCGCCGTTGGCGTGCCCTGCTGACCGAAGCGCAGGTGGTGCTGCATACCCACGACTGGAACCAGCAGCGCGTGGCCGACGGCAAGCGGGCGATCAATTCGCTGTGGTTCTGGGGCGGCGGCGAGTTGCCGCAGTCGGTGCAGACCGCGCACGCCCAGGTCCGCAGCCGCGAGGCCCTGCTGCAGGCCCTGGCCAAGGCCGCCGGCCTGCAGGCCGACAACGAACAGCAGGTGGACGCCTTGGTCGACCTGCGCCAGCTACGCTCGCTCGACCAGCTCGGCAATGATGCGATCCGTCCGTTGCTGTCGGCCGTGCAGCGCGGTGAACTGCGGCGGCTGGTGCTGGATTTCGAGGACGGCGTACGTTTCGAAATCGACAAGGGCCAACGCTGGCGGTTCTGGAAAAAGCCGATACAACTGCACGACGCGTGAGGCGCAGCCACCCGTGGGGTGGCGCTACCGGATCGGCGTGTGCGTCGTGGGTCATCGCCAGCAGCCGGTATCATGGCTRCGTCGAAACCTGTTTCGGCGTTCCGCCCGCCATTCGAGTCTGCCTTGCCTTCTTCCGATACGCCCCAGATCCAGCGCCGTCCGCGTGTACCCCTTGCCGCCGACTGGCCGGCCGACATGTTGCCGCTGCTGCAGCGCCTGTACGCCGCACGCGGGGTGACCGACGCCGCGCAGGCGCAGCCGAAGCTGGCCCAGCTGCACGCACCGGAGCTGATGGGCAGCATGCAGGCGGCGGTGGAGCTGCTGGCCAAGGCCATCGCCAACAACGAACGCATTCTGGTGGTCGGTGATTTCGACTGTGATGGGGCCACCGCCTGCGCGGTGGGTGTGCGCGGGTTGCGCATGCTTGGGGCGCGCGACGTGGTGCACGCGGTGCCCAACCGCATGCTGCATGGGTATGGCCTGTCGCCGTCGCTGGTGGCGGACCTGGCGCCGCTGCAGCCGGGCCTGCTGGTCACCGTCGACCATGGCATCGCCTGCCATGCCGGTGTCACCGCCGCCAAGGCGCTGGGCTGGAAGGTGCTGGTCACCGACCACCATCTGCCCGGCGAACACCTGCCGCCCGCCGATGCGCTGGTGGACCCCAACATCGACGGCGATGCCTTCCCGAGCAAGGCGCTGGCCGGCGTCGGGGTGATCTTCTATGTATTGATGGCGCTGCGCCGACACCTGCGCGCGCAGGGCGCCTTTGCCGCCACCCGCGAACCGGACCTGTTGACCCTGTTGGACCTGGTTGCAGTCGGCACCGTCGCCGATCTGGTTGCCCTGGATGCCAACAACCGTGCACTGGTATCGGCCGGCCTGCGCCGGTTGCGCAGCGGGCAGGGCTGCGTGGGCCTGCAGGCACTGATCGAAGCCAGCGGCCGCGACCCGGCGCGCCTGAGCGCTACCGACATCGGCTTCGCGCTCGGCCCACGGCTCAATGCCGCCGGCCGCCTGGAAGACATGGCGTTGGGCATCGAGCTGCTGCTGACCGAAGACCGCAGCCAGGCGCGCGAGATCGCCCAGACCCTGGAGCAGATCAACGCCGAGCGCCGCGCGGTGCAGCAGTTGATGACCGACGATGCGGAACTGGCGGTATCCCGCGCGGTACTCAGCGCCGAGGGCGAGCGCCCGATCGCCGCCTGCCTGTTCGATGCCGAGTGGCATCCCGGCGTGGTCGGCCTGGTCGCTTCGAAGATGAAGGACCGCCTGCACCGCCCGGTGATCGCCTTCGCCCCGTCCGAACCGGGCAGCGATTCGCTGCGCGGTTCGGCCCGATCCATTCCCGGCTTCCACATCCGTGATGCATTGGCGCTGGTCAATGCCGCGCACCCGGGCCTGATCGACAAGTTCGGTGGCCACGCCATGGCCGCCGGCCTGAGCCTGCCACATGCACGCCTCGAGGATTTCCAGCAGGCCTTCGTCGCCGTGGTCGGCACCCGCATGGACCCGGCGTCGTTGCAGCAGCACCTCATGAGCGATGGCGAGCTGGCCGCCGATGAGCTGGACTACCGCCACGCCGAAGCGCTGCGTCTGGCCGGTCCGTGGGGCCAGGCCTTCCCCGAGCCGCTGTTCGACGGCCATTTCCAGGTCGCACGCTGGCAGGTGTTGAAGGAAAAGCACCTGAAACTCAGCCTGCGCGTGCCCGGGCGCGCCGAGCCGCTCAACGCGATCCACTTCAGTGGCTGGAAGGGCAACGCGCCCGCCAACCACGTGCACATCGCCTACCGGCTGGTCAGCGACGATTACCGTGGCGGCGGTGCGATCCAGCTGATCATCGAGCATTGCGCCGACGCCTGATGTCCGCCGTCGCGCCTGCTGCGCCCTCTACATCCCGTTTGTGTTCCTGACCATGACTGCCCACGCCCTCGTGCTTCCATCGCCCATCGAACGCTTCGACCTGCAGAGCCAGATCGTCCTGCAGGGTGACCCTGCAGCCCGCGCCACGCTCTCGGCGCGGGAAGGATTCGAGTTCCCGGATCTGGCGGGCTCGCGCCAGAGCATCGCGTGGCTGCTGCAGAACGAGTTGTCCGTCCGGGTAGCGGTGGAGGGCGCCGAGTCCGGCACCGAGGGCGTCGGCGTCGAACAGGCCGTTGCCGCAGTGATGGCGCGCTTGGGCCGTACCCGTTGCGTGGCCGACCACTACCAGCCTTCGGAGGATCCGGACGACTACAGGAACGCGGACGACCAGGTCGGTGCGCTCGACTTCACCTGCCATCTGCCCGATCCTGCCCCGCTGCGCCAGCACTACGCCGAACTGCGCGAAGCGGCTACGCCGCTGGAGCGCCAGCAACGCTCACACCGCTTGCTGCTGGCCTACGTGGAGCACCTGCGTTCGGCTCCGGACCGGCCGGTGCGCGGGCACCATGCCACGTGGTCGCGGCCGTGGACGGCCGACCACGCGGTCATGCAGAGCATGGCGGTGATGGACACGATCCTGCCGGAGCTGTTTCCCTTTGATGGTTGGGACCAGGACGAGGACTGAGTGGACGCCGGCACCACGGATACCCCGCGCTGAAGCGGCCAGGTCCGTGCCGCGCCTTACTCCACTACCTTGGTCACCAGCGTCGCCATCTCCCACGCGCCACCGGCCGACACCAGCCGGCACAGTCCGGTGCTGGACACAGCGGTCTTGACGAACTGCGTGCCGGTCCAGCCCCAGCTCGTGGAGTAGAAGCAGTCGCCGAGGCCGCGGCCCTTGCTGGCCTGCTGGATGGTGCGCACGTCATCATCCATCCCCGAGGCGGTCACCAGCCTGGGCTGGTAGGGCGCGTGGTCGTTGACCACCCAGTAGCCGTCACCGGTGTTGTAGGCGGCACGCCAACAGCCCTGCGACACCAGCAGTTTGTCCGCGCTCAGCCGGTGCACGCTGGTCTCCTGCGGGCCCTCATCGGACATCGCGCCGTTGCCGGGATGCAACGCTTCGCACTCGTCTGCCGTAGTGGCCTTCACCAGCGCCGCACGCAGCGCGGCAGCGTTGGCCAGCGCCGCGTCGGCAGGACGGGTGGGGACGATCTTGCCGAGCTTCACTACCGGCACCGGCAGTGCCGGCAGCACGGTGCTTTCGGCCGCGCTGCCCTTGCGCATCAGCGCGCCGGGCGTGCCCAGCCGGCCCTGGAATTCGTCCATTTTCAACAGCACCGCCGATGCACCGCGGTCGGACACGGTCCAGCGCTTGCCGTTATTGCCGACCAGCACGATGCGGCTGTCACGGGTCAACGACTTGAGCAGCGCGGCCACCTGTGCCGGCGAGAGGTCGGCGGTGCCGTCGGCGGGGGTGTACTTCAGTGCGCCCAGCTTGGCGTCGTTGATCTGCAGCGACAGTTGTTTCGGCAGGGTGGTCTCGTCGTACTGGCCCAGCATCAGCTCGGCCTTCACCGGCTGGCCGGGACCGGCCAGGCGGGTCAACAGGATCGAGACCGGTTCGTTACCGCCGTCTTCGTCGTTCTGGTAGCCAGCAGCGCGGCAGGTGCGGGTGTTGTCGCAGGCCAAGGTCCAGTCGTTGTGGGTGAAGCTCAGTCCGCTGCTGGCGTCGGGCGCGGCCTGGGCCGGCAGGATCGGGGTCAACAGCAACAGGGGAAGCAGGGCGGGCAGGCGCACGTGGACGTCCTTGTGGTGGTACATCAGGGGAGCGGCATCTTGGCCCAGGACGGTGGACACGCCAAGCCTTGCATCGCGTCGACCCCGTTTACCGGCATGATCCGTTCAACCTGCTGTCATCGGATCGGGAGCGTCACATGGAACGCGCACTTCGTGGGATCGGCATGCTGGGCATGCTGTGGCTGGGAACGCAGGCCGGCATGGCGCAGACGCGCCCGGCAGCCACGCCGCAGCCGCCAGCGGTAGCGCCGCTGCTACAGGTGGCCGGCGCCGAGGTGCCAGTGCAGTTGCGCCAGGTCAGCCTGGACAGCCGGGTCGTGGCCGGGCTCGGCGAGACCCGCATCGAGATGGAGTTCTTCAACCCCAATGCGCGGGTGCTGGAAGGGCAACTCGAGTTTCCGCTCGCCGATGGCCAGCAGATCGCCGGGTTCGCCTTGGACATCGACGGGGTGCTACGCGATGCGGTGCCGGTGCCCAAGGCGCAGGGACGCCAGGTGTTCGAGGCGATCGAACGGCGCCGGGTCGACCCTGGCCTGCTGGAACAGACCGCCGGCAACCAGTTCCGCCTTCGCATCTACCCGATTCCCGCCCGTGGCAGCCGCCGCGTGGCGCTGACCTTCCGCGAGACCTTGCCGGTGGATGCACAGGGCCTGCGCTGGAACCTGCCGTTGCAGTTCGCCCGCGACGCCAGGCAGGTGACGCTACGGCTGGACGCGCGTGGCACCGGCAAGCCGGTGGTGGGCGCAGCACTTCCCTGGACGTTCCAGGCCCGCGATGGCGCCCACGTGGCGCAATGGCAGGGTGCCGGGAGGGCCCTGCCGGCGCAGGCGCAGATCCGCTTGCCGCAGGTACGCCAGTTGGATGCGGTCACCGGCCTGCGCGAGGGCGAGCGCTATCTGTTGGCGCAGATACCGGTACCGGCCCAGGCCGCCCCGCGCGCGTTGCCCAAGCGGGTAGGGCTGCTGTGGGATGCCTCCGGATCGGCCCGACAACGCGACCGCGCCACCGAAACGGCGGTGCTGGACCGCTATTTCCGCGCCATCGGCGACGGTGAGGTGGAGCTCACCGTACTGCGTGACCATGCCGAAGCGCCGCGCAGCTTCCGCATCCGCGGCGGTGACTGGAGCGGGCTGCGCGCGCACTTGACCTCGCTGCCGTTGGACGGCGCCAGTGCATTGGGTGCATGGACGTCGCGCGCCGATATCGGCGAGTACCTGCTGGTCAGCGACGGGCTGTCCAACTATGGCCGACAGGCGCTGCCGCCGTTGGCGGCTGGCCAGCGCCTGTACGCATTGAGCAGCGCCGGTGCACGCACCGATGGTGCGCGGCTGCGCGCCTGGACCCAGGCCCATCACGGCCAGGCGCTGGTGCTGTCCAGTGCCGCCGAGGTCGACGC
>NZ_JBFULO010000182.1:0-7368 GCF_054049855.1 Stenotrophomonas sp. P5_B8
GTGCAGTCGTCCGGACCCCAGCCACCCGGCGCCATGCCGGCGGCGGCGGCCTGTTCCTCGCTGCAGTAGTAGGTCTTGCCGGCCAGCTTTTCGTACTGCGCACCGGTGACGATGCTGCCACTGGGGTCGAAGCTGAGCCCGTTGAGCAGGCGGCCGCCGTCCCAGTTGCCGTCCCCGTTGTAGCGCGCCAGGTTCCATTCCGGAATCTTCAGCATGTTCTGGGTGTAATCCCCCTGCAGCTCGAAGCGGAAGTAGTTGGCGGTCAGGGTCAGGTTGTCCAGCGGCTTGAACTGGAAGGTGAACTGGCCGCCGGTACGCTCGCGCTTTTCTTCCTTGACCGCGAAGTTCACCGAGGTCGGCATGAAGAATTCGCTGTAGTTGCGCCCGCTCTGGTCATTGAAGCCGGACTGGCCCCACCAGTAGTGGATGCCGTCCTGCGACAGTACGTTGCCGTTGGCATCGCGTGCGTCGGTGCCGTTGCCGTACCACTGATAGTCCTCGGTGCTGGCCTGCATGGTGCGGCTGGTGCGGGTCTGCTTGGTCGCCCCGACCAGCAGGCCGAAACGCTCGTCCTTGCTGTGCCAGGAGTACAGCGCCGACACCTGCGGTTCGATGTCGTGGCTGGTATCTGACGACGTGCCTTCCAGGTTCACGTAACCGGAGTTGGCTTCCATATCCAGCGGACGACGGGTATGCAGGATCACCGTGCCGCCGATGCCGCCCTCGTCGATGCGCGCCTCGGGCGATTTGAACAGCTCCGCGCTGGACAGCATGTTTGCCGGCAGCAGCGTGTAGTTGAACGAGCGCGTCGCTTCGTTGTTGGTTTCCGAGGTGGCGACGTAGTTGCCGTTCAACTGGGTGAGCGTCAGGTCTGGGGCGAGGCCGCGCACGCTGACGGTCTTGCCTTCGCCGCCGCTGCGCTCGATGACCACGCCGGGCACGCGCTGCAGCGCATCGGCGACGTTTTTGTCGGGGAACTTGCCGACGTCCTCGGCGGTGATCACTTCGACCACGGCGTTGGCGTCGCGCTTCTGCTGCAGGCTCTTTTCGATGGCGTAGCGGTAGCCGGTGACGGTCACGCTGTCGAGCGTGGTGGCCTCCGGTGACGAGGCCGGGCTGGCCTGTTGTGCAAAAGCGCTGGCCGGAACCAGCGCGGCGGCGAACAGCGCGGCGGTAATGGCGGCCGACAGCGTGTCGCGGTTGCGCATGCGGGACATCTTGTTCATTCCACTCTCTCCCTCTCCTGGATTGAAACGGTGGCGATACGTGATTGAATCGATCTAATTTTCAAGGCGCCTTGGGGCGTCGAGTCGTGCGTCCGGCATGCAGCGCGTGGTGGTCCCCACCCACCCCCTCCAGCAATCGTGACCGTTTAAAGTTGGATCGATCTAAACGATTGGCGGGGATTTTTTAGCACGGCCCGGCGGGCGACGCATGCTGCTGCGCAATATGGCAAGCGCGCGTCGAGGGTGTGACGCGATCGAAAAAACCATGAAAACGTTTTCGTGCGCGGAGACGGCTGGGGAGGGATGGCTGTCGCGTCGCTTGCAGAGGCATCAGCCATCCATCGCCAGGTTGCGTCGAGGCCACGAACAGATGCTGAAGCGTCGGCCGGGCGGCACGGCGCAAGCGTGCCTCCGCCTATCCGGGCCCGCCATGTTGCGCCGCAGAATGCATCGGCCGAAATCCCCGTGCTTTACTTGAATCGATCTAAATTCACGGCAACGTGGATCTGGAGCCGCGTCCCGGGGAGACGCCCGGCCAGCAGTGGCGGGGCTTTGCGCCCCTTCGTCAGCACCGACATCGACCCACAGGATCCACCCATGCGCCGAATGCCGTCCGCCTCTGTCGTCCCCCCGTCACGCCGCGCCCTGCCACGCCTGGCCTGCCTGTTCGCCCTGGCGTTCGCGCCGATGCTGCAGGCCGCCGCCCCGATCGCGCTTGAGCGTGAGGTCAACACGTTCATCGGCAGCAAGGATGACGGCAACACCTTCCCGGGCGCCTCGGCCCCGTTCGGGCTGATCCAGGTCAGCCCGATCGGCGAGCACTACGCCGGCTGGCGCTATGACGATCCCAAGATCCGCGGCTTCGGCCACTCCTTCCTGTCCGGTGCCGGCTGTTGGGAGCAGGGCGGGCAGGTCTCGGTACTGCCGGTCACCGGCAGCATYGGCAAGGGCGGCGACTTCAACACCGACGATGCCAAGAGCTTCGACCACAAGCGCTACGCCTCCAGCTACACCCATGAGGGCGAGGTCGGCCAGGCCGGCTACTACAAGGTGCGCCTGACCGGTTACGGCGGCATCGATGCCGAGGCCACCGCGCGTACCCGCGCTGCGGCCGAGCGTTACACCTTCCCGGTCGACGCCGGTACCGGCCATGTGCTGGTCAACGTCGGCCAGGCCAACGAGCGGCATTCGGTGATCGGCAGCGTGATCGACGTGGTCGGCGACCGCGTGGTCGAGGGCAAGCTGGTCACCAAGAGCTTCTGCGGCGGGCACCAGTACACCACGTGGTTCCGCATCGAGTTCGACCGCCCGTTCAAGGCGTTCGGTACCTGGGGCGAAGAGGGCGGCCTGGCCGGTGCGCGGCATCGCATGGAAGGCGAACAAAAGCCCAGCGGCGCGTGGTTGAGCTTCGACGTGGGCAAGGGCACGGAGCGCGCGGTCACCGCGATCAGCGCGATCTCGCACGTGGACGCCGAAGGCGCGCGCACCAACCTGCGCAGCGACGGCATGCAGGGCGGCAAGCTGCTGGGGTTCGAGCAGATGCGCACGCAGGCCCAGCAGCAGTGGCGGCGCGAGCTGGCCACCACGAGCGTGGAAGGCGGCAGCAGCGATGACCGTACCGTGTTCTATTCGGCGCTGTACCACGCACTGCTGCAGCCGCTGACCGGCAGCGATGCCGATGGCCGCTACCGTGGCTACGACGACGCCATCCATCGCGCGGACGGCTGGACCTACTACGAGTATTTCTCGTTGTGGGATACCTACCGCGCGCAGAACCAGTGGCTGGCATTGACCCGCCCGGCGGTGGCGCGCGACATCGGCCGCAGCCTCCTGGCCATCAACGAACAGGGCGGCTGGCTGCCGCGCTGGGGCTACGCCAATTTTGAAACCAACATCATGACCGGCGATCCGGTCACCCCGTTCCTGGTCGACCTGTGGCGCTTCGGCGCGCTCGCCGGGCGCGAGGCCGAGGCCTACACCGCGCTGCGCCGCAACGCGTTCGAACAGCCGCCGCTCAACTCGCGCCATGCCGGTCGTTCCGGCAATCCGGGCTACGTGGAAAACGGCTTTGTGGCCTACGACCGCGCGTTCCCCTCCAAGGGCATGGACGTCGATCCGCATCACGGGGGCTCGGCCACGCTGGAATACGCGCTGGCCGACTGCGCGCTGGCACAGATGGCCGAGGGGCTGGGCCATGCCGACGATGCGGCTACGCTGCGCACGCGCGGCGGCAACTGGCACAAGGTGTGGGACCCGCAGGTGCGCGATGAAGAGACCGGCATGAGCGGGTTCCCGCGTCCGCGCATGGACGATGGCAAGTGGTACGTGCCGTCCGACGGCCACTACAGCCCGCGGTCGCACCATGGGTTCCATGAAGGCACCGCGTGGCAGTACCAGTGGCTGGCACAGCAGGACATGCCCGGCCTGATCCAGGCCATGCACGGCCGCGAGCAGGCCGGCAAGCGCCTGGATGCGTTCTTCGCCTACGACGTCCTGGTGCAGTCGCCGCTGACCGCCGCACGCAAGGAATGGGTGGTGGGGCCGTACAGCTACTACAACCAGTACCGCTACAACCCCAACAACGAACCGGACCTGCACGCGCCGTGGATGTACACGCTGATCGGCCAGCCGTGGAAGACCGCCACGGTGGTGCGCGCGGCCCAGCAGCTGTTCACCAATGCGCCCAACGGCGTGACCGGCAATGACGACCTGGGCACGATGTCGGCGTGGTACCTGTTCAGCGCGATCGGCCTGTACCCGGCGGTGCCCGGCAGTGGCCAGTTCCTGCTGCACACCCCGCGCTTTTCCAGGGTGGAGGTGGACCTGGGCACCGGCCGTAGCCTGACCCTGGCCGCCGCCGGTGCCGATGGCCGCACCCTGCAGTACGTGCAGGGCGTGCGCGTCGACGGCCAGGACCACGCGCCGGTGTGGCTGGACTGGACCCGCCTGCAGCAGGGCGGGCGCATCGACTTCGCGCTCGGCGCCCAGGCCCCGACCACCGGCTGGGGCACCCGCGCCGAGGCGTTGCCGCGCTCCTACTGCGCCACCCCGGGCGCGGTGCTGGAATGAACCTGCGTCTGCCCAACGGCTGCGCCCCGACCACCGGCACCGGCACGGTCCGTTGGCCGATGCGATCGTTTAGGCTTGCGGGATGACAAGGACCGGGCGGACACGATGAACGACAAGGCCACACCCGCAGGCAAGGGAACGCGCGCAGTCACCGTGACCGATATCGCCGAGGCGATCGGCGTGTCGCGGGCGACCGTGTCGCTGGTGTTGCGCGGCAGCCCGCTGGTCAACGTCGACACCCGCGCCCGGGTCGAGGCCGAGCTGCGTCGCCAGCGCTATGTCTACAACCGGGGCGCGGCCAACCTGCGGCGTCGCACGTCCTCCAGCGTGGCCCTGGTGATCAACGACCTGTCCAACCCGTTCTTCGCCGAGTTCGCCTCCGGCGTGGACGAGGCGCTCGGTGCCAAGGGGTTTGTGACCCTGCTCGGCAGCACCGGCGAATCGCCGCAGCGGCAGCAGGCGGTGTTGACCACCTTGATGGAACACACCCCGGCCGGCCTGATCCTGTCGCCGGCCGAAGGCAGTGACGCGGCGGAACTGCGCCAGGTGCTGGGCTTCAATGCCAACGTCCTGCTGTTCAACCGCGAGCCGCCCGGCGCCGACTGGGACTTCCTCACCCTGGACAACCAGCAGGGCGCCTACCTGGCCACCCGCCACCTGATCGAACGCGGTCACCAGCGCATCGCCTTCTTCGGTGGCCACGCCGATTCCAGTTCCTGCCACCAGCGTCGGCTGGGCTACGCGCAGGCGCTGGCCGAAGCGGGCAGGGACGTGCAACCGGACTGGCTGATCGAATCGGCGCCCAACCGCCTTGAAGCCGCCGCGCGCAGCGAAGAACTGTTCGCGCGCGATCCGGCGCCCACCGCGGCGGTCTGCTACAACGACAGCGTCGCCCTCGGCCTGATGCTGGGCCTGGCCTCGCGCGGGGTGCGGCCCGGCATCGATTTCGCGGTGACCGGGTTCGATGACATCTCCGAAGCGGCGGTTGCCCTGCCGCCGCTGACCACGCTCACGGTCAACCCGCGCGAGCGTGGCCGGCAAGCGGCCGAACTGCTGCTGCAGCGGCTGGACCATCCCGAAGCGGCACCACAACGCACCGTGGCGCCCGTACAACTGCGCATCCGCGCCAGCAGCGGCCCCGCGGCCGCGTGATGGCGTCTTCCTTCACCTGCTCGCGCAACGAGGCGCGTACCTGAATGCCCATTTCTCCAACGCCCCGACTGCCCTCCTCGTCTGCGTCCGCGCCCGTGGTCAACACGCGCATGGCCCTGGCCGTGGCGACCACGATCTTCTTCATGTGGGGCTTTTTGACTTGCCTCAACGACATCCTGATTCCACATCTGAAGGCGGTGTTCGAACTGAACTACGCCAAGGCGATGCTGGTGCAGTTCACCTTCTTCGGCACCTATTTCCTGATGTCGCTGCCGGCCGGTCGGCTGGTGGCGCACCTGGGCTACAAGAAAGGCATCGTGGCCGGCCTGGCCATTGCCGCGGTCGGCGCGCTGGGCTTCTGGCCGGCGGCCGAACTGCGCGTGTATGAAGCCTTCCTCGGCGCGCTGTTCGTGCTCGCCACCGGCATCACCGTGCTGCAGGTGGCGGCCAATCCGTACGTCGCGCTGCTCGGTCCGGAACAGACCGCGTCGAGCCGCCTGACCCTGGCCCAGGCATTGAACTCGCTGGGCACGGCGATCGCACCGATCTTCGGCGGCCTGCTGATCCTGGGCAACACGGTCAAGAGTGCCGATGAGCTGGCCGCGCTGCYGTCGGCCGAACAGATCGCCTACCGCGTGCAGGAAGCGCAGTCGGTGCAGGGCCCGTACGTGGGCCTGGCGATCGCGCTGGCGCTGCTGGCCGTGTTCGTCTACCTGTTCCGCCTGCCGGCATTGACCGAGACCACCGAGCAGGCTGACAGCGGCAAGCACACGCTGCTGGACGCGCTGCGCCACAAGCACGTGCTGTTCGGCGTGCTGGCGATCTTCTTCTACGTGGGCGCGGAAGTGTCGATCGGCAGCTTCCTGGTGAACTACCTGTCGATGCCGGCCATCGGCGGCTTCACCGAGCAGCAGGCCACCCATTACGTGTCCGCGTACTGGACGCTGGCGATGATCGGTCGCTTCGCCGGCTCGGCGATCATGACCCGCTTCTCGCCGCGCGTGCTGCTGACCGTGTTCGCCGCGGTCAACGTACTGCTGCTGGCGCTGACCATGCTCAGCACCGGCCACGTAGCGCTGTATGCGGTGGTGGCGGTGGGCCTGTTCAACTCGATCATGTTCCCGACCATCTTTGCGTTGAGCATCGAGCGCCTGGGGCCGCTGACCAACAAGGCCTCCAGCCTGCTGATCATGGCCATTGTCGGGGGCGCGGTGGTGCCGTACCTGCAGGGCGTGCTGGCCGACCATATCGGTCTGCAGCCGTCCTTCATCCTGCCGCTGGTGTGCTACGGCTACATCATTTTCTATGGCCTGTCGGGTTCGCGCCCGAGCGCCGCATTCCGCCACGGAGCCTGAGGCCAGAATGAGCAAGATTGTCTGTTTCGGCGAGATTTTGATCGATCTACTTGCGCAGCCGCCGGCCAGCGCCGACACCCCGCGCGCGTTCCTGCAGTACGCCGGTGGGGCACCGGCCAACGTCGCGGTGGCCGCGGCGCGGCTGGGTGCGGACACCCATTTCGCCGGCATGCTCGGCAACGACATGTTCGGCGACTTCCTCGCCGAGAGCCTGGCCGACGCCGGTGTGGCCACCGACTGCATCGTGCGTACCGGCGCGGCCAAGACCGCGCTGGCGTTCGTGGCGCTGGACGCCCACGGCGAGCGCAGTTTCAGCTTCTACCGGCCGCCGGCGGCGGACCTGCTGTTCCGCAGCGAGCACTTCCACGCCAGCTGTTTTGACGGCACGCGCAGCTTCCATGTGTGTTCCAACAGCCTGACCGAGGCCGAGATCGCCGCGACCACGCTGGATGGCATGCGCCGCGCGCGTGCCGCCGGTGCGATGGTCAGCCTCGACCTCAACCTGCGTCCTGCGCTGTGGCCTGCCGACGCGAACCCGCTGCCGCGACTGTGGGACGCGCTGGTGC
>NZ_JBFULO010000183.1:0-7270 GCF_054049855.1 Stenotrophomonas sp. P5_B8
GGTTCGTGGCGTTGTACATCTTCATGCTGGCCGCGATTGCCGGCCACGTGATCATTTCGCGGGTGCCGGTGATCCTGCATACCCCTTTGATGTCCGGGTCCAACTTCATCCACGGCATCGTGCTGATCGGCGCGATGGTCGTGCTGGGCCATGCGCAGACGCCGCTGGAGAAGATCATCGGTTTCATCGCGGTGGTCCTGGGCGCAGGCAATGCGGCCGGTGGCTACGTGGTGACCGAACGCATGCTGGACATGTTCAAGCCCAGCGCCAAGCGCGACGCCGGGGAGAAGGCGCCTTGAACGTGACCACCGCGCAACTGCTGCAGTGGCTGGTGCAGGCGAGTTACCTGGTGGCCGCCACCCTGTTCCTRCTCGGCCTGCAGCGCATGGCCTCGCCGATGACCGCGCGCAGCGGGATCCGCTGGGCCGGGTTGGGCATGCTGATCGCTACGGTGGCCACCTTCTTCCTGCCAGAACTGCACAACATCCCGCTGATCCTGGCGGCGGTGGCCATCGGCACGGGCGTAGCCTGGTGGTCGGCCAAGCGCGTGGCGATCACCGACATGCCGCAGATGGTAGCGCTGTACAACGGCATGGGCGGTGGTTCGGCCGCGGCGATCGGCGCGGTGGAACTGCTGCGCTTCTCGTTCCTGGCCAACCGCGATACCACCCATTGGAGCGAGCAGGCGCTGGCCGACCTGGCCGCGCGCCAGCCGTCGGCAACCGTGCTGGCGCTGGCGGTGATCGGTTCGGCGATCGGCGCGGTGTCGCTGTCCGGCTCGATCATTGCCTGGGCCAAGCTCGACGGCCGACTCGACCGGCGGGTGACCTTCCCCGGGCAGCAGGCATTCAATCTGCTGGTTGCCCTGGCGATGGTGGTGCTGGGCATCTGGGCGGCTGTCACCCTGAGCCCGGTGGCGATCGTCAGCTTCTTCGTGGTCGCCCTCGCACTGGGCGTGTTGATGACGCTGCCGATCGGCGGTGCCGACATGCCGGTGGTGATCTCGCTGTACAACGCCTTCACCGGCCTKGCGGTGGCCTTTGAAGGCTACGTGCTGGGCAACGAGGCCCTGATCATCGCCGGCATGATGGTCGGCGCGGCCGGCATCCTGCTCACCCGGTTGATGGCCAAGGCGATGAACCGGCCGATCAGCGGGGTCCTGTTCTCCAACTTCGGCGGCGGTGGCGTGGCGCAGGAAATCAGCGGGGCGCAGAAGCCGATCGAGGCCAGCGACGTGGCCGCGATGCTGGCCTTCGCCGAGCGCGTGGTGATCGTGCCCGGCTACGGCATGGCCGTGGCCCAGGCCCAGCACAAGGTATGGGAACTGGCGCAGCGCCTGATCGATCGCGGTATCAAGGTGAAGTTCGCCATCCACCCGGTGGCCGGGCGCATGCCCGGGCACATGAACGTGCTGCTGGCCGAAGCCGGCGTGCCTTACGATCTGATCGCCGACATGGACGACATCAACCCCGAGTTCCCCAACACCGACGTGGTGCTGGTGATCGGCGCCAACGATGTGGTCAACCCGGTCGCACGCACCGATCCGGCCAGCCCGATCTACGGGATGCCGATCCTGGACGTGGTCAACGCGCGCAATGTGGTGGTGATCAAGCGCGGCAAGGGCACCGGTTTTGCCGGTATCGAAAATGCGCTGTTCTACGCCGACAACGCCCGCATGCTGTACGGCGATGGTGCCGGCGCAGCCAGCGCGCTGGTCAGCGAATTGAAGGCGCTCGACGGCGGGCATTGAAGCAACATCGCGTAGTGCCGGCCGCTGGCCGGCATCCCCACGATGCGTGAATACCAACGCGTTTCCGTCCAGACGTCAGGAAGAGCCGGCCAGCGGCCGGCACGACCGATGCATGCAAAGGCATGCGGCGACAGCGCGCATGCAGGGCGGCTACTTCGCCACCCACCACCCAACCACCAGGGCCACGCCCAGCCACAGCCATTCGGCTGCGCCATTGGCCAAGCCGAGCAGGGTCCAGGCCATGAACGGGCCCATCCGCAACGCTGAATCCCACGGATTGAGGCCCATCGAGCCGCCCAGGTAGGCCGAGGCGATGCCCCAGTTGGCCGCCAGCGCAACCAGCAGGGTCGCCAGCAGGGTCACCACCACCCGCGCCGGGCCGGGGCGAAAGGTGCCCAGGCGCAGCATGAAGGCGATATCCAAGGCCGCCAGCACGGCCATCCAGCCGGCCTGGCGGCCGCTGAGCAGGGCGATGAACAACCAGGCCAACGTGGCCGTGACGACACCAAGCAGCAACATCGGGGGCCAGAGCCAGTGGCGGCTCCGGACAGGCACGGACGTGGGCGACATGCAATCTTCCTGTAAGTGCCCACAGGATACCGGCTTGCGGGGTGACCGGCGCGTGGGCGGCCACTGGGCTAAAATGGTCGCCTTGCGGGAATTGGCCGCGACCCCCATATCGATCCACATGTATTCCCGTAGCAGTGAACCTGTCCACTTCGAACGCGACTGCGAGGCCGTCATGGTCCCGCAGGGCGAAACGGTCACGCTGCCCGCCGGCAGCTATGGCTACATCACCCAGGCCCTGGGTGGGAGCTATACCGTATTTGTCGAAGGCAATCTGTTCCGCATTGCCGGCAAGGATGGCGATGCCATCGGCAAGGAAGCGCCCCCTGCGCTGGAACTGCCCGCCGATGCCTCCGACGAGGAGGTCGAAAAACTGGTGTGGCAGCAGCTGCGCACCTGCTTCGACCCGGAGATTCCGTTCAACATCGTCGACCTGGGCCTGGTCTATGAAGTGGACCTCAAGCACCTGGACGATGGCCAGCGCGAGGTCGATATCAAGATGACCCTCACCGCGCCCGGCTGCGGCATGGGCGAGATCCTGGTGGACGATGTGCGCAGCAAGCTGGAAATGATTCCGACGGTGGCCGAGGCCGACGTCGAGCTGGTGTTCGACCCGCCGTGGGGCCGTCACATGATGTCCGAGGCCGCCCGGCTCGAAACCGGCATGCTGTAACCGCCTGCCGCCGCGCCTGCGGTGGAAGGCGTTCCCCGTAACCAGAACAGGAAATATCCGGTGTCCCAGTCTTCCGTGAGCTTCAACACCACCCGTTCCGCCACCCCGCGCAGCAGCGAGGAGCGTGAGCGCATCCTGGCCGCCCCCGGTTTTGGTCTGCACTTCACCGACCACATGGTGGAAGTGCGGTGGGACAAGGACACCGGCTGGCACGATGCCGTGGTGCGCCCGTATGGCCCGCTGCAGCTGGACCCGGCCGCCGCGGTGCTGCATTACGGCCAGGAAATCTTCGAAGGCATCAAGGCCTACCGCCACGCCGACGGCTCGATCTGGACCTTCCGCCCGGAGGCCAACGGCCGCCGCCTGCAGCGTTCGGCCCAGCGCCTGGCGCTGCCGGAACTGCCGGTCGACATCTTCGTCGAATCGCTCAAGCAGATGATTGCGGTGGACGCCAGCTGGGTGCCGTCGGCCGACGAATCCAGCCTGTACTTCCGCCCCTTCATGATCGGCGATGAAGCCTTCCTCGGCGTGCGCGGCGCGCACAAGGCCGGCTACTACGTGATCGCCAGTCCGGCCGGCCCGTACTTCGCCAAGGGCGTGGCCCCGGTGTCGATCTGGCTGTCCACCGAATATGCACGCGCGGGCAAGGGCGGTACCGGCGCGGCCAAGTGCGGTGGCAACTACGCCGCCTCGCTGCTGCCGCAGCAGAAGGCGCAGGCGCAGGGCTGCTCGCAGGTGCTGTTCCTGGATCCGGTGGAGGGCAAGTACCTGGAAGAACTGGGTGGCATGAACGTGTTCCTGGTCTACAAGGACGGCACCCTGGTGACCCCGTCGCTGTCGGGCAGCATCCTGGAAGGCATCACCCGCGAGAGCATCCTGCAGCTGGCGCGCGACCGCGGCATGAAGGTCGAAGAGCGCAAGGTCACCCTTGATGAGTGGAAGGACGGCGTGACCTCCGGCGAGATCGTGGAAGCGTTCGCCTGCGGCACCGCTGCGGTGGTCACCCCGATCGGCCAGCTCAAGGGCGAAGACTTCTCGGTGGGCGACATCACCGCCCCGGCCGGCGAAGTGACGCTGTCGCTGCGCAAGGAACTGACCGACATCCAGTACGGTCGCCTGCCGGACCGTCACGGCTGGCTGGTGCGCCTGGACGCGTAAGCGCCGCCGCGCGGCTGCCGTACTGAAAACCCGCCTGGCGACAGGCGGGTTTTTTCATGGGCGGTCAAACAATCATCCGGCCATCCGCTGGCCACCGGCGGGCTTTTTCATGGCCGCACCAACCCGTTCCTGCGCGCAAGTAGCGCCGGCCGTTGGCCGGCTCCTCATGGCCCCCGGCACCRTCAGCCACGGTCAGCGCGAGCAGCGGCCAACGGCCGGCACCAGATCGGCAGATCGGCACGTTGTCCAGCGGTGGTAACGACGTGCAGGCCCCGGCGCGCAAGGCTTGTCCGCGAATTGACGGTCAAGACAGCTGAAATGGACATGTGATGACGTTTCCTGACCGTTCGTCAGGCGGAGAGTTCCTTCACTTTCACAAACCCTCGACCCGAAAAGTCTCAGATCCGACATTTCATGTTCCTGAAGTGCGGCTGAAACATTGTTGAATGCGCACCGAGCCACTAGCGTCGCGATGGGCGGTTTGATTCAGGGGAACCGATCCAACACCTGGTCCGATCCGCGCCATCGACTTCAGCAGCCCCCGGGTCGGGACTGGACATTCAGCCGCGTTCGCGGCACCCACTGTCTGAAAGGGAAATCCGATGTCTCATGATTCGCAACCCCGTTTGCGTCAACGTGCATTGGTTGTACTGGGCGCGTCCGTCCTCTCCACCCTGCTGMTGGCCGCCCCGGCGTTCGCCGGCGACGTGCACCTGAGCGGCCTGTCGCCTGAGACGAAGCAGGAGCGCTTCATCGTCGGCTGGAAACCGGGCAGCCAGTTGGCAGCCACCCCGACGGCACTGGCCAGCTCGCTGAAAGCGGCCGCATTGGCTGTCCCGGCCTCGCAGGGCCGCGCGCTGGGCGTGCAGACGCTGCGCCAGCTGGCCATCGGCCCGACCGTGGTCAAGGCCGACCGTCCGCTGGATGCGGCCGAGGCCGAACTGCTGATGCGCCGCCTCGCCGCCGACCCGAAYGTGGCCTATGTCGAAGTCGATCAGTTGATGCACGCCACCCTGGTACCCAACGACACCCGCCTGTCCGAGCAGTGGGGCTTTGGCACCAGCAACGCCTCGATCAACGTGCGCCCGGCGTGGGACAAGGCGACCGGCACCGGCGTGGTCCTGGCGGTGATCGATACCGGCATCACCAACCACCCCGATCTCAACGCCAATATCCTGCCCGGCTACGACTTCATCAGCGACGCGGCGATGGCGCGCGATGGCGGTGGCCGCGACAACAATCCCAACGATGAAGGCGACTGGTACGGCGCCAACGAGTGCGGTTCGGGCATCCCGGCCTCCAACTCGAGCTGGCACGGTACCCACGTGGCCGGCACCATCGCGGCGGTGACCAACAACAGTACCGGCGTGGCCGGTACTGCGTTCAATGCCAAGATCGTGCCGGTGCGCGTGCTCGGCAAGTGCGGTGGTTACACCTCCGACATCGCCGATGCCATCGTGTGGGCTTCCGGCGGCACCGTCAGCGGCGTGCCGGCCAATGCCAACCCGGCCGAAGTGATCAACATGTCCCTCGGCGGCAGCGGTACCTGCTCGACCACCTACCAGAACGCCATCAACGGCGCGGTCTCGCGCGGCACGACCGTGGTGGTGGCCGCCGGTAACAGCAACGCCAACGTGTCCACCTCGGTGCCGGCCAACTGCGCCAACGTGATCGCGGTTGCCGCGACGACGTCGGCCGGCGCCCGCGCCAGCTTCTCCAACTACGGCGCAGGCATCGATATCTCGGCCCCGGGCCAGGCGATCCTGTCCACCCTCAACAGCGGCACCACGGTGCCGGGCACGGCGTCCTACGCGTCCTACAACGGCACGTCGATGGCGGCGCCGCACGTGGCCGGCGTGGTCGCGCTGGTGCAGTCGGTGGCCCCGACCGCGCTCACGCCGGCGGCGATCGAGACGCTGCTGAAGAACACCGCACGGGCCCTGCCGGGCGCATGCAGCGGCGGTTGCGGTGCGGGCATCGTGGACGCCGACGCGGCGGTCACGGCGGCACTGGGCGGGACCAACCCGAACCCGGGCACCGGTACGGTGCTGCAGAACAATGTGCCGGTCAGCGGCCTGGGTGCCGCCAGCGGCGCATCGCTGGCCTACACGGTGACGGTGCCGTCGGGCAGTTCGCAGCTGAAGGTGAGCATCGCCGGCGGTAGCGGTGACGCCGATCTGTACGTGCGTTCGGGCAGCGCTCCGACCGACACGGTCTACAACTGCCGCCCGTACCTGAGCGGCAACAACGAAACCTGCACGATCACTTCACCGGCGGCCGGTACCTGGCACGTGCGGGTGAAGGGCTATTCGACCTTCTCCGGGGTCACCCTGACCGCGCAGTACTGAGCCCAGATCCCTCTCCAATGGGCACGCCCCGGTTTCGGCCGGGGCGTCTTTTTTGGATTTTCTTTTAGAAGCCAAAAGCTAGAAGCCGAAGCAGGAACAACGGCCGCGAGTTCGTGCCTGCTCTGGCTTGGGCGGGTACGGGTGGCGTTGCGGGACACGCCGCAAGTACGTCCCTGTAGGCTCGCATGCGCCATCCATGGCGCATGACGGTCCTGCAACGCCACCCGTACCCACCCTTTGACAGTGGGCTGGTGCGCAATGAAAGAGCGGAAGCGGGAAGACGGAAGCGGCGGCGCTGGCGTTGTTTTGCCCGCAGCGCTTTTCCACGGCTACCAGCCAACTGTCGAGGGTGGGGGGTGAGGTTGCGGGACCGTCGTGCGCCATGGATGGCGCACGCGAGCCTCCAGGGACGGATTTACGGCGTGTCCCGCAAWCTCACACACCCCCGCCCAGCCCAGTACGCTCGAGGAKTGCGGCTTCTAGAAGTCCCAGCCGATCAGGCTTCCTCAAACCGATTGGCGGCCACGTTCTTTCGCACGTGTTCGGGATTCCAGATGCGCCCGTTCATGGCGATGTAGACGCCGCTGGCCAGCGACTGTACCGCGCCGATCGCGCAGCCGATGTTGAATTCCGCGTCTGAACCACGGAAGCGCGCCGGGCTCAACGCACCGGTCATCACGATGGTCTTGTCGGCGATGGTCTTGAGCACCTGGCCGGTCTGCACCATCGAATCGGTCCCGTGCGTCACCAGCACGTGACGGGTCGGCTGCGCGG
>NZ_JBFULO010000184.1:0-7254 GCF_054049855.1 Stenotrophomonas sp. P5_B8
GTGCCGTGCCRCTGCACAGGGCCAGTGCCAGGCCCATCGACAGCAGGGAGAGCGGGACCTTCAGATGCACCACGACGGGGCCGGCCACCAGGCTGCCGCGTGAGGTGGCCACTTCGGAGACGACCACCAGGGCATTCAGCCGGTGGCTCCAGACCAGTCGAAAAATACGGTTCATCAGGTATTCCCCCGTGTACGGACGATGTGGACTGCATCAGCCATGCCTTGCGGCACTTGGATGTCATTACAGTCGCCACGTCATCGGCGGGGCACTTCATTCCGGCAGCACATGCGTGCGTTCCGGCAAGACAAGAACGATAACCGGCAGCGGCATGCGCAATTCCGGCAGATTGCCGGAAACGTGCATGGCGGGCGGCGGCAGCGCAGGCAAAGGGGTGAAACGATCAGGCGGGGCTACCGATCTGGGCCGGCGCACGCATCAGCGTGTCGCGCGGCAGCTCGCCGAACACGCGCCGATAGTTGTCGGCAAACCGCGACAGATCCCACAGGCCACAGCTGAGCGCCACCGCCTTGACCGACTTGCGGCTCGAGTCTGCCATCGACAACCCACGGCAGGCCGCGCACAGGCGCAGCATCGACAGATAGCGGTTTGGCGAGGTGCCGAACAAGTCCTCGAAAGCGTAGCGCAGGGCGCGCTCACTGACGCCTGCGGCGTCGCAGATTTCATGCATGTAGATATAGCGACGCAGGTTGAGCCGCATGAAATTCTCGGCGCGCTGCGCGATCAGGTAATGCGCACGGCGGGCGCGCGTATTGGATGGCCGGTCCTCGCTGCCGGCGCCCAGCAGTGCATGGATGTGCGCGTGCAACACCGATTCCACCGCATCGGCAGGCAGCAGCCCGCCCGGTTGGGCCAGGTGTTCGTGCAGGTCGGCATAGCGCTGCGGCAGCGCCGACCCGCCAGGTGCGCAATCCACGTTGAACAGCGACAGCGCCTGCCCCGACGGCAACGTGTTGCGCAGGCTGAGTTCGGTCAGCTTGCGCTGCACGCGCTGCATCGGCGCCAGCAGCAGGCTCAGATGCGTACCCGCGCTAAGCGTGAACTCGCTGATGCCCTCCGGCAGCACGGTGACGGCCATGCCAGCACTGAGTGGGATGCCGTGGCACCAGCTTTGACCTTCCTCGGTGGCGTGGATGAAGCCCAGCAGGCACCAGTCCTGCGGCAGCATGAAGCGCCCACGGAAATGGAAGCCGCACTGCGCGGTGCAGAACAGGGCCTCGTCGTGCACGCGCGAATGCAGGCTCGCGCGCGGACCGTTGCCGTCCAGCAGGACCATCTCCAGGTCGCAGACGCGCAGCACGCCGCTCAGCGTGGCCAGGTCATAAGGCCTGAGCGCGCCGTCGCCGTTGTCGTCCACTACACCATCTACCATGACAGTGATGCCCCCTTGCGCCTGGATGCGCGCGACGCCGGTCAAACCGGCTGCGCCCGTTTCGTCCTGAATGTCCTCGGCCAATGCCCTGCATAAACCCGCCACCGGCCGCCAGCGCGGCAACGGGAAACAATGAAATGTCCTTCCTGCATATTGCGCGCGGGTCGACGCCCGATTATCGATGCGCATTTTCGGCAAGTATGCATGAACTCGCCGGAAGGTAAACCCACCGCCGCAGCGGGCTCTGCGCGTGAAGAAAACGCCTTGAAACAGCTTGGAACGGTCTAAACTACGCGCCAGAAATCCCTCATCACCCCCTCATCACGCTATAAACACACCTCTTTCACTTTATAAACATTAAATGTTGGTCAACGCCCACGCATGGATAAAGGGCGAGCCGCAGCGGTTAAAGTCGAACGCATCGCTGCCTATGATTGAATTGAATACTGTTGATCGCGCCGGACTTTCCGGCAGGCACGCATCCCGGCAGTTCCATGGCGGAAACCGGGTATGCACGACAGGGGGAAGCAATGCAGACGCTCAGGGATGTGACGCTGTTCCCAAATCAACATGCGCTGGCGAAGACGCCGCGCGGTGCGACGCTGCCTGCTCCGCCCTTCCCGCACATGGCCTGCCTGGCAATGCCCAAGTAGGCCTGCGGCCGCAGGCGCGGCCGCTTCCTGCGCACGGAGCGCGCAGGCCACAGGATGGATCCGGCGGAGCCGGAGATCCCCCATCCATACGCAGGCAGTCCCATTGATTGACCGGAACAGGGAGTAGACCGTCATGAAAGCCTCCATCCGCAGTTTCCTCGCCGAAGAAGACGGCGTCACCGCGCTCGAATACGGCATCCTCGCCGCCGTGATCGCCGGCGTCCTGGTGGTCGCCGCGAAGACCGGCCTCAGCGATATGTTCACCTCGCTGTTCGCCAAGCTCAAAACACTGGTTGAAAGCGCCGGCGGTGGCAGCGCCCCGTCGACCGGCTGATCGGCGCCGCGCTCCCGCAAGCACTGCGACTGCAGGCTGTGCGCCTGCGGCGATGCCAACGGTTTACCGCTGTTCCCCGGTTCGATGCGCTATCACGGAGGACCCATCGGATGTCACTGCTGCCCGTCCTGGCCCTGCTGCTGAGTGCACAGGTCGCGATCAGCGACCTGTATGCGCGGCGCGTGTCCAACCGCTGGCTGTCGTGCGTCGGCGCGACCGCACTGGGATGGCTGCTGTGGACATGGGGCAGCGGCGCGGGCACGTTCCCAGGCACGCATCTGGCCGGCCTGGTGGTGGGTCTGGCAGCGCTGCTGCCGTTCTACCTGCTGGGCTGGATGGGCGCCGGCGACGTGAAGTACTTCGCCGTACTTGGCCTGCTGCTGGGCGCCCCGGCGCTGCTGCCGATCTGGGTGATCAGCAGCCTGATGGCCGGTGCGCATGCGTTGTGCGTGCTCCTCGCGCCCGGCCTGCGCGCCACGCTGCCGTTGCGTGCGCAATGGCTGCATGCACGCGCACAGCAGCACTGGCAGGCGCGCCCGACGGCTCGCCGCATCCACGCCTCGCGACAGGGCCGGGTCGGCATTCCGTACGCGGCCTACCTTGCCTTCACCACGCTGGGCTTCATCGCCTGGAGCACCTACGGAGCAGGCCCATGAGCCGCCATACCCTCCATCGCACCGACCGCGCGCGACAGCGCGGCGTGGTCACCATCGAATTCGCCTTCATGCTGATCCTGGGCCTGGTGCCGTTGCTGATGCTCACCTACACCGGGGTGATGATCATGGCCGCCCAGCAGACCCTGGCCCTGGCCTCGGCCGAAGGCGCGCGCGCCTCGCTGCGCTATGCCAGCACCAGCGAGCGCCGGGTCGCCGCCTGTCAGGCCGCACAGCGCTCGATGCAGTGGCTGTTGAATTTCGCCGGCCAACCGGCCAACTGCAGTACCGCCGGCGCGCCGCCGATCGTGGTCTCCGCACCGGCGCCCTGCGCAGGGCTGGCCAGTGCGCAGTGTATCCAGGTGTCGGTGAGCTACGACTACAGCAGCAAACCCTTCCTGCCCGGCACCGGCCGCGTCTACGGCTGGCTGATCACCCAGCCGATCCGCAGTACTGCGGTGGCCCAGCTCGACCTGGGCACGCCGTGATGCGACGCGCCCCTTGCCCGGAGTCTGCATGCTCAAGTTGACCCGCATCGCCGCTGTCGCATTGATCGCGCTGGCGCTGGTGCTGGCGCTGGTGGCGTTTCTGGTCAGCCGGCGTCCGGCGCAGAGCGTGGCCGCGCCAGCGCCCCAGGTGGATGGCCAGCCGCAGCACTGGCCGGTGGTGGAAGCCGCTACCCGCCTGCCCGCCGGCCGCCCGATCGCCGCATCGGACCTGCGCATCGGCGCGGCCCCGCAGGCACCGGTCGGTGGCTACGCAAACATCGCCGACGCCTCCGGCGCGGTGCCGGTGCGTGATATCGCCGCCGGCACCGCCTTGAACAGCGCGCTGATGGCGCAGGGTTATGCCCTCCGGCTCAATCCGGGTGAGCGCGCGCTGGCGGTGCCGGTGGACGAACTGGTCGCCGCCGGCAACCGCATCCTGCCCGGTGACTATGTCGATGTGTTCCTCAACCTGCGCGCGCCGCCGGGCATGAACACCGACGGCCAGGCGCAGGCACGGCTGCTGCTGTCGCGGCTGCGCGTGCTCAGCTACGGCGCCGCCGACAGCGCGCCTGGCCAGCCCAGCACCGCGGCCAACGACGCCGCACCGGGCGCCAACGACAGCCGCGCACAGGACATCCAGGGAGCGTCCGCGTCCAGTGGCAGCAACAGCGGCAACAGCACCAACGCGCCCATCCGCAGCGCGGTGCTGGCCGTGCCGGTGGCCGAGGCCAACCGCCTGTTGCTGGGTGCGCAGCAGGGCCGGTTGTTCCTGGCACTGCGCAATCCGGCCGATGTCGGCCAGCCCGACCAGAGCCTGTTCGCCCAGCCCGGCGGCGTACTCGACGCGCGACGCGAGCTCAGCCCGGAACAACGCCTGGCGCTGCAGTCGCCGGAGAACGATGCCTACGCCGGCATCGACAGCGACGCGTTGGCCGGCCGCGCGACGCACGCCGCGCGCGCGCCGATGCCGGTCCGTGCCAGCGCACCGCGGGCCACCCCGCGCCTGGATCGCGGTGTCGAAATCATCCGCGGCGATGTTTCCTCCCACAGCCGCTCGCCCTGAGCCCGACCGAGAGACTCCATGACGCCCTGCAATGCCCGTCTGTACCGCACCTCACGTCATTGGCCGGCGCGCCTGCTGCTGGCGCTGCTGCTGGGCACCTGCCCGGTGCTGGGCATGGCCAACGCCGATGTGGTCCTGCAGACGCGCGAGCAACGGCCGTGGACGCTGCCGGCCGATCTGGAGCGGGTGGCCATCGCCGATCCCAGCGTGGCCGACGTGGTGATGCTGAGCGGCAAGCGCCAGGCGCTGCTGGTGGGCAAGGCGCCAGGCACCACCACCCTGCTGGTGTGGCGCCGCCAGCAGAGCGAGCCGCAACGGATGCAGATCGATGTGCGCAGCGCGGTCCAGGGGGCGCTGCCGCCGTCGCAAGACCTGCAGCTCACGCTGCAGGATGGCCAGGGTCTGCTGCAAGGGAGTGCGGCAGACCTGCTGGACCATGAGCAGACCCGCAAGGCCGCCAGCATGGCGTTGGGCAAGGACGGCCAGCTCGCCGATGCGTCCACGATTGCCAGTGGCGGTGTGGTCCAGGTGGAGGTCAAGGTGGTGGAGTTCAACAAGTCGGTGCTGCGGCAGATCGGGATGAGCTTTGCCAACCGCAACAATGGCTTCTTCTATGGCATCACCCGGCCCGGCGGCACCCTGCCCGGCGTCGCCCCGGTCGGCACCGACCCCGACGTGCCGGTGGTCAACAACCCGCTGTCCTCTGCGTTCGGGCTGGTGTTCAAGTCGCTCACCCATGGCTGGGATGCCAACATCGACCTGCTGCAGAGCAACGGCATGGCGCGCGTGCTGGCCGAACCCACCTTGGTCGCCCTGTCCGGTCAGAGCGCCAGCTTCCTGGCCGGTGGCGAGCTGCCGATCCTGKAACCCCAGGGTCTGGGCACCACCACCGTCACCTTCAGGCCGTTCGGCATCGGCCTGACCGTCACCCCGACCGTGCTCGGTCCGAACCGGATCGCGCTGAAGGTCGCCCCGGAAGCCRGCGACCTCAATTACGCTGCGGGTGTCTCCTACAACGGTGTGCAGATCCCCTCCATCACCACCCGTCGCGCCGACACCACCGTGGAACTGGGCGATGGTGAGACCTTCGTGATCGGTGGACTGGTCAGCAACACCGTCAGCTCCAACGTCGACAAGATTCCGCTGCTGGGCGACCTGCCGATCATCGGCGCGTTCTTCCGCAGCCTGAGCTACAAACGCGAGGAGAAGGAACTGGTGATCATCGTCACCCCGCGCCTGGTGCAACCGCTGGCCCGCGACACCGTGGTACCGCTGCCGGGGGACCGCGAAGCCAAGCCGAACCTGCCGGTGTGGGGTGCCTGGCTGCTCAGCCCGGCCTCGTCCGACCAGCTGCCCGGCTTCTCGCGCTGAGCCGATGCCAGGAGCCCGCCCCGCATGTCCTCCGCCTCGATCCCGCTGTTGCACCCGATGGCGCCGCCGATGACCCTGGTGCTGGTCGCCCCCAACCGTGACCTGCTGGCAGCGCTCGGCGCCAAGCTGCCGGTCGGCACCCGCGTGGAGTGGGAAGACAGCCGCGGCTCGACGCTCGCGCTGGATGTGTATCGGCGCAACGGCACCTGCATCGTGCTGCTGGATTTCCGCCGCGAACAGGCGGCCGCAACCACCGATCTGACCCGGCATCTGCAACGCACGCTGCCCGATCTGTCACTGGTGGCGGTTGGCTCCACCGCCCCGGACCAGCTGGATGGCGTAGTGGCCGCGCTGCGCGCAGGCGTGCGCGACATCCTCGACCTGGAGGCGTCCACCGCCGACATCGATGCCGTCTTGCGCCGCGCCGGCGGCAGCGCGCCGGTCCGCAGCGTGGCGCCCGAACCGGCGCACAAGGCGCGGCTGGTGCTGGTGCTGGGTGTACGCGCCGGCGTGGGCAGCAGCACCCTGGCCGCCCATGTGSGCGTGCTGGCGCAACAGCTCGGCCATCCCGGCGCCACGTCCAGTACCGACCCCGATCCGTCGCAGCACGACAACAGCCTGCTGCTGCTCGACCTGGGCCAGCCGGCGGGCGACGCGGCGCTGTACCTCAATCTGGACAGCCAGTTCCATTACGACGATGCGCTGCGCAACGCCAACCGCATCGACGCCACCCTCGCCCGCACCGCGATGACCCGACATCCGGGTGGGCTGGCGTTGCTCGGTCAACCGGCCGGCAGCGATACCGGCCCCATCGCCGATCCCGCCGTGCTGGTGCAGCGCCTGCGCGGCGTGTTCGACACGGTGCTGTGCGATCTTGGCGGCGCACCCGTGCGACAGATCCCGCGCTCGCTGCTCAACAGCGCCGATGACATCTGGCTCGTCGCCGACCAGGCGATCGGCACACTGGTGTCGCTGGACCTGGCGCTCAAGCAGCTCGAAGCGCTGGGCGCGCGCGATGGTCGCCTGCACCTGGTGATCAACCGCCACGACGAAGCCGGCGGGCTGGCACCGGCGCAGATCGCAGAACGCTTCGGCGTGCCGCTGCTGGCCACCCTGCCCGACTGCCACCGCCTGCGCAGCAGCGCCAACCACGGCCACCTGCTCCTTCAGGATGCGCCGCGCGATCCTTACCTGCGTGCCCTCACCCCCCTGCTGGCGCGACTGGACCCGGCCGTTGCCGACGCCCTGCCGCGCGGGTGGCGGGAAAAACTCGTCCTCCGCCTGAGTGGTCTCCCATGGAA
>NZ_JBFULO010000185.1:0-7246 GCF_054049855.1 Stenotrophomonas sp. P5_B8
GGCCGGCACTACTTGGCGGGCTGGATTCTCACCCGGACTTCGTCATCTTCCGGCGGTGCGGGCTGGGCCGGGGCGGCGGCCGGGGCCGGCTGTACCACCGGGGCAGGGGCCACGGCGGGGGCGCTGCGGTGATGCATCACCACCACCATCGCCACGGCGGCGATGACCAGCAGCAGGCCGATCCGGATCCGCCAGGCCCAGTTGCGGCGCGGCGCGACCTCGCCCACCTGGTCGCGGAAAGCGAACTCGGCGGTGGGGTGGTCGCGGCGGGTGGTTTCCAGCAGGCGCGCATCGCGCAGGATTTCGCGCGCGCGCGGCTGGTCGTTGGCGTGCACCACCCACAGGGTCGGGTGGGTGGTGTTCTTGCTGGTGTCCAGGTAGCTGAACTGACTGCCGCGCTTGCTGTGGTACGAGCGCCCGTTGGTGATGCGCACTTCGATGCCGGCGTCGCGCAGCAGCTTGGCCACGCCTTCGACGGTCTCCACGCGCTGGCTGTTGAATATCTGTCTCATGTCAGTCCTTGGCCGGCACGGCGGCGGCCGCGTCACTGTCGGGCACGACGCGGATCAGGCCTTCCTGGGCGGTGCTGGCCACCAGCAGGCCGTCGCGGGTAAAGAACTGGCCACGCGCCAGCCCGCGCGAATCCTGCGCGCTGGGGCTGTCCAGCGAATACAGCAGCCAGTCGTCGGCGCGGAACGGACGGTGGAACCAGATCGCGTGGTCGAGCGAAGCCATCTGCACGTGCGGCTGGTAATAGCTGATGCCGTGCGGGAAGGTCGCGGTGCCGAGCAGGTGGAAGTCCGACGCGTAGGCCAGCAGCGCCTGGTGCAGCTCGGGCGCATCGCCCACGGTTTCATTCAGGCGCAGCCACACCTGGTGGTAGGGCGGGCGCTTGGGCGGATGAAGTTCGTCGCGCGGGTAGACATGGCGGAACTCGAACGGGCCGCCGCGCGAGAGCCAGCGCTGCACCTTGATCGGCAGCCGCTCGAGCACTTCCGGCGGCAGCGGACGGTTGGGTTCGATGTCTTCCGGCTGCGGCACTTCGGGCATCTTGTGCTGGTGCTCGGCCCCGGTCTCGGCCTGCTGGAAGGAGGCCGCGCAGAAGAAGATCACCTTGCCGTGCTGGATCGCGGTGACCCGGCGTACCGAGAAGCTGCCACCGTCGCGGGTGCGGTCCACGTCGTAGACGATCGGGTGGTCGATGTTGCCGGCGCGCAGGAAGTAGGCATGCAGCGAATGCACGTGGCGGCCGTTGTCCACCGTTGCCTGGGCGGCCGACAGCGCCTGGCCCAGCACCTGCCCGCCGAACACGTACTTGGTGCCGATGTCGCGGCTCTGGCCACGGAACAGGTTGTCTTCCAGGCGCTCGAGCGTGAGCAGGTCGATCAGCTCGGAGACGACGGGTTCGTGCGTGTCGGACAAGGGAAGCAACCGGAAGGGGGAGGACCCGAATTATAGGGTAGTGCCGGTCGCTGGCCGCATGACGGCAATGCACTCGCGCTGCCGCCCCTGCGGTTCGCTTGGCAAACTGCGGGGTCGATGTCATTGCCATCCACGCCCCCGGCGCTTCGCGGCCGCCCCGCCCTGATTCAGAGGCTCGCTTCAGGCTGGTGGATCCCACCATGCAGCGCATGGTGGGCGGGGGCGTGGTCGCCGGCCGTGGGCCGGCACTGCCTGGTGTGTGGGCATTGCTTGGTTGCCGGCCAACGGCCGGCACTACCTGGGGTGGGCATTGCTTGGTTGCCGGCCAACGGCCGGCACTACCTTGGGTTTCGGGCATTGCTTGGTTGCCGGCCATGGGTCGGCACTACCGGAGGGTCAGCCTTTGCCGAGGCGTGCTGCGAGGGTGTGCAGTGCCTGCTGGGCGTCCGGGGCGTACCAGGCCTCGACGAAGCGGTCGAGCTGGATCAGGTCCGCGTGCAGGGCCTCGTGGAGGTCGGCGCGGGCGATCGCGCGGGTCAGCAGCATCGGCTGGCGTGGGAGTTTGAGCAGGCGCTGCAGCCAGGCCACCGCGCGCGGCACCACCTGGGCGGCGTCGGCCAGTTCGTCCACCAGCCCGATCTCCAGCGCGCGCTCGGCCGGGACCATTTCCCCGCCCACCAACAACTGGGTGGCGCGATGGTGGCCGACCACGCGGCGCATCAGGCGCTGGATGCCTTCGGGGGCGACCAGCCCCACCTGGACCTCGTTCAGCCCGATCACGGTCGGCTGCGCCGGGTCCGGGCTGCGGGCCAGGATCCGGTAGTCGCAGCACAGCGCCAGCACGCAGCCGCCGGCCGGGGCATGCCCGGTCAGCGCGGCCACCACCGGCACCCGGCATTCGGCCAGCGTGCGCACCGCGCCGAAGAACGCCTGCCAGCTGTCCAGCAGCTTGTGCCTGTCATCGCCATGGCTGAGCAGATGGGGCACGTCCATGCCGGCGCTGAAGATGCGCTCGCTGCCGGACAGCACGATGCCGTGCACGTCATCGGCCATGGCCTGGTTGAGTGCGCCGATCAGGTGGCGGCACAGCTCGGTGTCCAGCGCGTTGACCGGCGGGCGCGCCAGCCGCAGTTCGCGGATGGGGCCATGGTTGATCACCTCGATAAGCGTCGTCATGCTGCGATCTCGTTGCGGACAGGGAACTGAGGCGATGATAACCAAACCATTCGCGTGCGTATTGTTGGCCCTCTGTGCGTTCGCAACATCGGCGATCGCCGCCGAACCGGCGTGCGTGTCGGTGCGAGAAGGCTGGGTGCGGCTGCCGCCGGGGGCAATGCCGATGGCGGCGGGATATGGGCAGATCCACAATGGCTGCCGTAGCGCCGTGGTGGTGGTGGGCGCCGGCAGCAAGGCCTTCGGCGATGTGTCGCTGCACGAAACCACGCTGGTGGACGGGGTCAGCCGGATGCGCGCGGTGGAGCGGCTGCCGATCGCGGCCGGTGCCACGGTGGCGCTGAAGCCGGGCGGGCTGCACCTGATGCTGATGCAGCCGGAGGTGCCGCTCAGCGAGGGCAAGGTGTTGCCGCTGCGCCTGAGCCTGGAAGACGGGCGCAAGGTGGATGGGCAGTTGCAGGTGCGCAGTGGCGCAGCGCACTGAGCGGCCATTGGCCAGAGCTGCCGAGCATGGCTCGGCACTACCGGGATGCCTCACAGAACGAGCGCGCGTCGCGCGGCCCATGATCGCCATGCCCGGCTGCCGGCATGCGTCACAGGGTGATTGCACGTCGCGCGGCCCATGATCGCCATGCCCGGCTACCGGGATGCGTCACAGGGTGATTGCGCGTCGCGCGGCCCATGATCGGTAGAGCCGAGCCATGCTCGGCTGCCTTTTCCAAGACCCAGACGCTGCGGTTACGTCCAGTCGTAGGAAAACAGCACCGTGCGGCTGTCTGGTTCGTACAGCATCACGATCGCATCGGCGCCCGCCGCGCACCAGTTGTAACCGGCCACTTCGGCGACCGCGAAGAACGGTTTGCCGTCGCGGGTGATGCGCACGTTCTCGGCATCGTCGGGCCGGTCGCGGTCATACATCGCCGGGTCCAGTGCGATTTCGAATGCCGCCGGGATCTCTGCGGTCTCGGTCCAGTTGCCGCCGGAAATCTGCCCGCCGAGCCTGTCCAGATACGCCTGCTCGCCCGGCTCGCCATCGCCATAGCGCGAATAGCTGGCCAGGCGGCCGTGGGTCTGGAAATAGGCATGTGCCTTGGCGTAACTGTCGCGCATCTCGGCGATATGCTCCACCGCGTCGCTGTCCTGCACCTGCTCGCCGATGAAGTAGCCCACGTTGCCGAGGAAGCGCATGCGGTTGTCGGTGGTCAGTTCGAAGGCGATCCAGTTGGTACCGGTAAACGCGTTGTGGTGTTCCTGCGTGTCTTCGCCGATGCAGCCTTCATACGGCTCGATCGGGCACAGCATCGTGGCCACGGTGCCGGCCAGTTCCTGCCGCAGGATGCCCAGGTCGATGCCGATCAGCGGCAGCAGGTGCTGGGCCAGCCACGGTTGCTCCCGGGAAAAAACGTCGGCGGGGAACGGCGTCATTCCCGGAAGAAGTGTGCGGATGTCGGTCTGGTGGAACATGGCATTCCTTTGAACGAATGGCGGTAGTGCCGGCCGCTGGCCGGCATCCATGCACATCGATCCGGCGTCATGAGGGTGCCGGCCAGCGGCCGGCAATCATGCACATATCCGTCCGGGAGTCTGAGGTTGCCGGCCAGCGGCCGGCACTACCTGCTCAGGTGGACGCAGTGCGGATCGCCTCCGGCAGCGGTGCGCTCTTGCCGGTCTGGGTGTCCATCCACACCACTACCACGTTGCCGTCCGAATACAGCGTGCTGTCGTTCTTCTCGTCCACGATGCGGTGGCCGATGGTCACGCTGCTGTTGCCCAGGCGCTCGACGAACAGCTCCACCACGATGTCGTTGGGCCACACGATCGGCAGGCGATAGTTGACATTGGTGGCCGCGACCACCGGTGCTATGCGGTCGGTCATCGACACGCCTTCCACGCCCAGCATCCAGCGCACGCGCGCTTCTTCCAGGTAGGAAATGTACTTGGCGTTGTTGACGTGGCCCATGCTGTCCATGTCGCGCCAGCGCACGCTGATCGGTACGCGGGCCAGGATCTTGTGTTCGGTACTCATCAGGCGTCCTTCTTCTTCTTGCTGGCGGCGCTGGTCTTGCTGGTCTTGCTGACCTTGCCGGTGCTCTTGGCCGCCGCCGCCTTCCTGACCGGCTTCTCCGGCTTGGCCTTGCGCGGTGGGCGGGCGTCGGGCTTGTTGGCAACCGCGGCCGGTCGCTCCGGACGCGCGCTGATGGAGGGCAGCATCTTGGCCAGGAACTGACCGGTGTACGAGGTCGGGCAGGCCGCCACGTCTTCCGGCGTGCCGGTGACCAGGATGGTGCCGCCGCGATGGCCGCCTTCCGGACCCAGATCGACGATCCAGTCGGCGGTCTTGATCACGTCCAGGTTGTGCTCGATCACCACCACCGTGTTGCCTTCGTCGCGCAGCTTGTGCAGCACGCCGAGCAGCGCCTCGATGTCGTGGAAGTGCAGGCCGGTGGTCGGCTCGTCCAGGATATACAGGGTGCGGCCGGTATCGCGCCGCGACAGTTCCTTGGACAGCTTCACGCGCTGGGCCTCGCCGCCGGACAGGGTGGTCGCGCTCTGGCCCAGCTTGATGTAGCTCAGGCCCACGTCGACCAGCGTTTCCAGCTTGCGCGCGATGCTCGGCACCGGCTCGAACAGCTTCAGCGCATCTTCGACGGTCATCTGCAGCACGTCGTTGATGTTGTAGCCCTTGTACAGAATCTCCAGCGTTTCGCGGTTGTAGCGCTTGCCGTGGCACACATCGCAGGGCACGTACACGTCCGGCAGGAAGTGCATTTCCACCTTGATCAGACCATCGCCCTGGCAGGCTTCGCAGCGGCCGCCGCGCACGTTGAAGCTGAAACGCCCGGGCGAATAACCGCGTGCGCGTGCTTCGGGCACCTGCGCGTACAGCTCGCGCAGCGGCGTGAACAGACCGGTGTAGGTGGCCGGGTTCGAGCGCGGGGTGCGGCCGATCGGCGACTGGTCGATGTCCACCACCTTGTCGAACAGGTCCAGGCCCTCGACCTCCTTGTAGGGGGCGATCGCGTGCGAAGAGCCGTTGATCTCGTTGGCGGCCAGCGAGAACAGGGTGTCGTTGATCAGSGTCGACTTGCCCGAGCCGGACACGCCGGTGATGCAGGTCAGCAGGCCCGACGGAATGTCCAGGTCCACGCCCTTGAGGTTGTTGCCGCTGGCCCCGCGCAGGTGCAGGGTCATCTTCGGGTTGGGCTTGTGCCGGCGTGCCGGGATCTCGATGGCGCGCTTGCCCGACAGGTACTGTCCGGTCAGCGAGCGCGGCGAATCCAGGATGTCCTGCAGGGTGCCCTGGCCGACGATTTCGCCGCCATGCACGCCCGCGCCCGGACCGATGTCCAGCACGTAGTCGGCCAGGCGGATCGCATCTTCGTCATGCTCGACCACGATCACCGTGTTGCCCAGGTCGCGCAGGCGGGTGAGGGTGCCGAGCAGGCGCTCGTTGTCGCGCTGATGCAGGCCGATCGACGGCTCGTCCAGCACGTACATCACCCCGACCAGGCCGGCGCCGATCTGGCTGGCCAGGCGGATGCGCTGGGCTTCGCCGCCGGACAGGGTGTCGGCCTTGCGTTCCAGGGTGAGGTAATCCAGGCCCACATCGACCAGGAAGCCCAGGCGCTCGCCGATCTCCTTGACGATCTTGCCGGCGATCTCGCCGCGCCAGCCGGGCAGGGACATGCTGCTGAAGAACTTCAGCGCTTCGTCGATCGGCAGCACCACCAGTTCCGGCAGCGCACGGTCGGCAACGAACACGTTGCGCGCGGCCTTGTTCAGGCGTTGGCCGTTGCACTCGGGGCAGTTGCGCTCGCTGATGTATTTGGCCAGCTCTTCGCGCACGGCCGAGGATTCGGTTTCCTTGTAGCGGCGCTCGAGATTGGGAATGATCCCTTCGAAGCGGTGCTTGCGCTGGGTGCGGCCACCGGCTTCGGTGAAGTAGGTGAAGGTGATGGTTTCTTCGCCGCTGCCGAACAGCACCGCCTTGCGCACGTCCTCGGGCAGGCTCTGCCACACCGCATCGACATCGAACTTGTAGTGTTTGGCCAGCGAGGCGATCAGCTGGAAATAATAGGCATTGCGACGATCCCAGCCGCGCACGGCACCGGCCGACAGCGACAGCTCCGGGTGCACCACCACGCGCGAGGGGTCGAAGAACTCGGCCATGCCCAGCCCATCGCAGCCCGGGCAGGCGCCGACCGGCGAGTTGAACGAGAACAGGCGCGGTTCCAGCTCGGGCAGCGAGTAATCACAGACCGGGCAGCTGTACTTGGACGAGAACAGGTGCGCGGGCGCGTCCTCCACGTCCAGCGACTGCACCGAAACCATGCCGTCGCCCAGCTTGAGGRCGGTTTCAAAGCTCTCGGCAAGGCGCTGCTTGATGTCTTCGCGCGGACGGAAGCGGTCGATCACCGCCTCGATGGTGTGCTTCTGGCGCAGCGCCAGCGGCGGCACCGCGTCGATTTCATGCAGGGTGCCATCCACGCGCACACGCACGAAGCCCTGCGCGCGCAGTTGGTCGAACACCTGGGCATGCTCGCCCTTGCGCTCGCGGATCACCGGGGCCAGCAGCATGTAGCGCTGCTCCGGGTCCAGGGTCGGCCGATGCCGGCGTGGGCGTGACCAACCCGGGCGGCATCCGCAAGGG
>NZ_JBFULO010000186.1:0-7245 GCF_054049855.1 Stenotrophomonas sp. P5_B8
CATCGGCACCCAGCCCCGATCGACCAGCACGCGCGCACCGTCGTCGCTGCGGAACGGCTGGTAGACCTTGATCCCGGCGCGGCCTTGCCGGGTCTGGTTGTCGAGCAGGATCAGGCCGGGCAGGAACGTTCCCTGGTCCTCGATCCAGCGCAATACCGGCGGGGCGGCCAGTGCCTGGCCCAGTTGCATGCTCTGCGCGCGTGCCGGCACCTGCTGGGCCAGCAGCGCCTCTTTCTGGTGCATGCGCTGCAGTTGCCAGCGGCCGAGCTGGCAGAAGCACACGATCACCACGACCGCCGCCACCCAGCCAATCAGGCGTGTGTGCTTGCGCATCATGACAACGGCGACCAAACGCGGTGATATAGGCGTACCCGCCCTGCCATCGAGCCGCGCATGAATGATTCGTTGAAGACCCTGCTGGTAATCGCGTTTCTGATCGTCATCGTCTGGAATCTGGGCGCCGGGCTGTATTACCTGCTGGTCGATCGCGGCCAGACCAAGCGCACCGTCAATGCGCTCACCCGCCGCATCGCGGTGTCGGTGGCGCTGATCGCGCTGGTGGCCATCGGCATCTACACCGGCTGGATCAAACCCCACGGCATCGGCGGCTGAAACCGCACCCGCGTCGGTGCGGCACGGTGTCGCCCCGACGCTACAGCACGTAGACGAACAGGAACAGCATCAGCCACACCACGTCCACGAAGTGCCAGTACCAAGCAGCCGCCTCGAAACCGAAATGGTTGTCGCGGGTGAAGTGCCCCTTGGCCGAACGCAGCCACATCACGCCGAGCATGATCGTGCCGAGCAGCACGTGCGCGCCGTGGAAGCCGGTGAGCATGAAGAACGTCGAACCGTAGATGCCCGAGCCCAACGTGAGGTTGAGTTCCTTGTAGGCGTGAATGTATTCCTCGGCCTGCAGGGTAAGGAAGAACACGCCCAGTACGACGGTCAGCCCCAGCCAGATCAGCAGCTGGCGGCGATGGCCAGCCTTGAGCGCGTGGTGGGCGATGGTCAGGGTGACGCCGGAGGTGAGCAGGATCAGCGTGTTGATCAGCGGCAGGCCCCAGGCCGGAATGGTCTGGAAGTAGCCACCGATCGCGCCCGGGCCATTGGTCGGCCACGCCGCCGAATAGCCGGTCCACAACAGCTCGTTGGTCATCACCCGGTCGCCCTCACCGCCCAGCCACGGCAGGCCCAGGTTGCGGGTGTAGAACAACGCGCCGAAGAACGCACCGAAGAACATCACTTCGGAAAAAATGAACCAGACCATGCCCATGCGGAACGAGCCGTCGACCTGGCGGTTGTAGCTGCYGGCCTGGGATTCGCGCACCACATCGCTGAACCACCAGAACAGGGTCAGCACCAGCATCGCGATGCCGGTGTAGAAGGTCCACTTGCCCCAACTGGAATCGTTGAGCCAACTGGCCACGCCAACCATGGTCACCATCATCGCAATGGAACCGATGAACGGCCATTTGCTGTGCGTGGGCACGAAATACACGGTGGCATCGGGACTTTGCTGGGCCATGGTCTCAGGATCCGGTGCGTATCAGGGAGCGGCGTGCGCGCCAACCGGCACCGCAGCGGCGGCGGGCAGCTGCGCGGACAGCGCGTCGTTCTTKTAGAAGGTATAGGACAGGGTGATGGTCTTGATGTTGGCCGGCAGGTCCGGGTCGACGATGAAGCGCACCGGCATGTCGCGCTTCTCGCCGGCCTGCAGGGTCTGCGCGGTGAAGCAGAAGCACTCGGTCTTGCTGAAGTAGCCCGACGCCTTGGCCGGTGCCACCGACGGTACCGCGCTGCCGACCAGCGCGCGGTCGCTGTCGTTGCGCGCGAAGTACAGCGCTTCGTTGAGCTCGCCGGGCACCACGTCCATGGTCAGTTGCTCGGGATGGAACGCCCAGGGCAGCTTGGAGTTGACCCCGCCATCGAATTCCACCCGCACGGTGCGCTTGCCGGTGGTGACCGCGCCGCCGGCAGCCGCACCCGGACCACGCTCCAACCGCACGCCGAACACCTTCTCGCAGGCGATCCGGTACAGCGGCACCAGCGAGAAGGTCAGCACGAACACCGCCAACGCCACCCCGATCAGGCGGGGCAGCCCCGCCGTGCGCGAGGGAGTGGCCGGGCGGACCTCGCTCATCGCCCGATCACCCCGCTGAGGATGAAACCGACATACACCGCCACCGCCACCAGCCCGACCTTCCAGGCGGTGCGCTGCGCGCGGCGACGTTGCAGGGCCTGTGCATCCAGGGAGTTCGAAGGGGAGTCCATGTGGGCCTCAGTGGGTCACGTCGTCGTGGGCCAGATCACCCGGGCGGATGGTCGGCGGCGTGGTGAAGGTATGTGCCGGCGCGGGCGAGGGAATCGTCCATTCCAGTCCACGTGCGCCTTCCCAGGCGCGGGCGGCGGCCTTCTCGCCGTTGCGCAGCGAGGCCAGCAGGATCGCGGCCATCATGAAGGGCGTGGCGAACATGCCGAACGCACCGATCGAGCTGATCATGTTCCAGTCGGCAAACGCCACGCTGTAATCGGGGATGCGCCGCGGCATGCCGGCCAGGCCGAGGAAGTGCTGCGGGAAGAACAGCAGGTTGACGAACACGATCGACCACCAGAAATGGAACTTGGCCCACTTCTCGCTGTACATGCGTCCGGTCCACTTGGGCCACCAGTAGTACACCGCCGCGATCAGCGCGAACACCGCGCCGGTCACCAGCACGTAGTGGAAGTGCGCCACCACGAAATAGGTGTCGTGGTACTGGAAGTCGGCCACCACGATGGCCAGCATCAGCCCGGAGAACCCGCCGATGGTGAACAGGATGACGAAGGCCACCGCCCACAGCATCGGCGCTTCGAAGGTGAGCGAGCCGCGCCACATCGTGCTGACCCAGTTGAACACCTTCACGCCGGTGGGGATGGAGATGAGCATCGTGGCGAACATGAAGTAGATCTCACCGCCCAGTGGCATGCCCACGGTGAACATGTGGTGGGCCCAGACGATGAACGACAGGAACGCGATCGCCGCCACTGCATAGACCATCGCCTGATAGCCGAACAGCGGCTTGCGGCTGAAGGTGGGGATGATCTCGCTGACCACGCCGAACGCCGGCAGGATCATGATGTACACCTCCGGGTGGCCGAAGAACCAGAAGATGTGCTGGAACATCACCRGGTCGCCCCCGCCGGCCGCGTTGAAGAAGCTGGTGCCGAAGAACTTGTCGGTGAGCAGCATGGTGACCGCACCGGCCAGCACCGGCATCACCGCGATCAGCAGGAACGCGGTGATCAGCCAGGCCCAGCAGAAGATCGGCATCTTCAACAGGTCGATGCCGGGCGCGCGCATGTTGAGCACGGTGGCGATGATGTTGATCGCGCCCATGATCGAACTGATGCCGGCCACATGGATGGCGAACACGCTGAAGGCCACGTTGTAGCCGCCCTGCAGCGACAGCGGCGGGTACAGGGTCCAGCCACCGGCAGGCGCGCCACCGGGCAGGAACAAGGTGACCAGCAGCAGGCTGAAGGCCACCGGCAGCAGCCAGAACGACCAGTTGTTCATGCGCGGCAGGGCCATGTCCGGCGCGCCGATCTGCAGCGGGATCATCCAGTTGGCCAGGCCGACGAAGGCCGGCATCACCCCGCCGAAGATCATCACCAGTGCATGCACGGTGGTCATCTGGTTGAAGAACTCGGGCTTGACGAACTGCAGGCCCGGTTGCATCAGCTCGGCGCGGATCACCACGCTCATGGCCGCGCCGATGATGAACATGATGAAGCTGAAAAGCAGGTAGAGCGTGCCGATGTCCTTGTGGTTGGTCGAGAACAACCAACGCTCCACAAAGCTCTGCTGATGCCCGTGGTGCCCGTCGTGGTCAACTGCGGAATGCGCCATCGCAACTACACCTCACTGGATCCGGTGGTACCCGCGCCTGCCGGTTGGCAGGCGCGGCTCGATTTCAGGCGTTGCTGTCTGCCGGGGCTGCAGCGGCAGGTTCCGGCGCAGCCGCCGGAGCCGCCTCGACCGGGGCCGGTGCCGGTGCGGCCGGAGCAGCTTCCGGCGCCGGGGCCGGTGCAGGCTTGCGCGAGGCCAGCCACTTCTTGAAGTCTTCCTTGGACACCGCCTCGACCACGATCGGCATGAAGCCATGGTCCTTGCCGCACAGCTCGGCACACTGCCCACGGTAGACGCCGGGTTTTTCGATGTTGGTCCAGGCTTCGTTGATGAAGCCGGGAATGGCGTCCTGCTTCCAGCCCAGCGCCGGCACCCACMAGGCGTGGATGACGTCGTCGGAGGTGATCACGAAGCGCACCTTGGTATCCACCGGCAGCACCAGGCGGTTGTCCACCTCCAGCAGGTAGTGCGGATGCGATGCCAGCGTGGGCACCTTGCCGCTCTGCCGGACCCGGTCGGACTCGCGGTCCAGGCGACTGGTGAAGGTCACGTCCTCGCCCAGGTACTCGTACTTCCACATCCACTGGTAGCCGGTGACCTTGACGGTCATTTCCGAATCGCGGGTGTCGTAGAACTTGATCAGATTGGCCGTGGCCGGCCACGCCATCACCACCAGGATGATCACCGGGATCACCGTCCAGACGATTTCCGCCTTGGTGTTGTGGCTGAAGGTGGCCGCGACGGCGCCCTTGGATTTGCGGAACTTGAAGATGGCATAGAACATCGCGCCGAACACGAGGATGCCGATGATCGTGCACACCCACAGCGAGAACAGGTTGGATTCCCAGGCCAACCGCGAGCTCTGGGTCACCCCCTTGCCCATGTTCAACTGCCACGGTTTGGGGTCGGCCGCCTGGGCCCACGCCAATGCGGGCGCCAGCAGCGCGGCCCCGCTTGTTGCTGTCTTCCCGAACGTACTGCCCCACTTGATGCGTTGCTTCATTGCCTAGACCCTTAGCGTCGTCGGTTGCAGCCATCGCTGGCCGCGAGCAAGCCTTCTAGTTTCTGAGCCAGTGCCCTGCGTTCGGCCGGTGCGAGGAAAGCCCCCACTTCCACCTGCCTGCCACTGGACGCCAGCCGGACCCTCCGCTCGTCGGCGATCAGGCGTACCCAATGCGGGTGCGCGCTGAACACCGGCGAGTGCCCGGGTGCGGGGATGACCTCCACACACGCCGGAACCACCCGGATTTCTTCCTGCCGTTCTCCACTACGCCACACACTACGCAGTGCCGCTGCCAGCAACAGGCTGTACAGCAGCGCGAACAACGGGGCGAACACGTTGCCGGCCAGCCAACCCAGGCCGGCCGCCAACCCCATCCCCCCGCACAACACAGCAAACAACAGGACGAACTGCCGGGCATCGAGCGCCCGTGGGGGACGCAGCCGCAGTCGCGTCCCTGATCCGTCCGGAGCTGTCAGCACCTCGATCATGTCGCAACCGCGTTTTCCTGCCGCGGGAAACGTCTCGATGGTAGCCCTGCACTCGCGACAGTAGCAAGGGTCCATTCACACTTTCAGGAATGGTGCAACACAGCATGGACATCGGCGGCGCTTTTGCCGAAATCAGCACAAATTATGGCGACCCCGGCTAGTCCGGCGAATCCCTTTGTATGAAAGGCTATCGCCGCTATGGACAGCACGCCTGAATTTGCTTGCCGAGCTCAAAAAGCGATTAAAATGGTCAAGTTTTCCACGAGCCGACCGGCATGACCGCACCCTCCGCACCGATTCCTGCCCCGGCCCCGGCCGGCGCTCTCCGTCCGCCGCTGCTGTCGCCCGAGCTGCCGACGCCTCCCCCCGCGTTTCGTCAGGCCATCACCGATGCCTGGATGAAGGACGAGGCCAGCCATGTGCGCGAACTGCTGGAGCAGGCCCGCCTGCCGGCCGCCGAGCAGGCGCAGGTGCAGGCCGTGGCCGCCGACCTGGTCGCGCGCGTTCGCGTGCGCGCCAAGGACCAGGGCGCGATCGAAGCCTTCATGCGCCAGTACGACCTGGGCAGCGAAGAAGGCGTGCTGCTGATGTGCGTGGCCGAAGCGCTGCTGCGCATCCCCGACCAGGACACCGCCGACAAACTGATCCGCGACAAGCTCGGCGATGCGGACTGGAAAAAGCACATGGGCGGCAGCGATTCGGTGCTGGTCAACGCCTCCACCTGGGGCTTGATGCTCACCGGCCGCCTGGTGCAGATCAACGATGCCACCCGCGCCGACGTACCGGGTGCGTTCGCACGTCTGATCGGCCGCGTGGGCGAGCCGGTGATCCGCCTGGCCGTGCGCCAGGCGATGAAGATCATGGGCCACCAGTTCGTCATGGGCCGCACCATCGACGAAGCGCTGTCGCGCTCGCACAAGGGCGACAACGCCAACTACCGCTACTCGTTCGACATGCTCGGCGAAGGCGCGCTGACCATGAAGGACGCCAAGCGCTACCTGGAAGACTACCGCCGCGCGATCCACTCCATCGGCGGTGACCACAAGGCACGCGGCGGGCGCCCGGACGGCGACGTCAACGCTGCGCCGGGCATCTCGATCAAGCTCTCCGCGCTGTACCCGCGCTACGAGCACGCCAAGCGCGCGCGCGTCATGGCCGACCTGGTCCCGGGCGTGCTGGAACTGGCGCAGCTGGCCAAATCCTATGGCATCGGCTGCACCGTGGATGCCGAGGAAACCGACCGCCTGGAGCTGTCGCTGGACATCATCGAAGCGGTGGTCACCGGTGCCTCGCTGGTGGGTTGGGAAGGCTTCGGCGTAGTCGTGCAGGCCTACCAGAAGCGCACGCCGTACACGATCGATTACCTGGCCGATCTGGCCCGCCGCATCGGTCGCCGCCTGCAGGTGCGACTGGTCAAGGGCGCGTACTGGGACGCGGAAATCAAGCGTGCGCAGATCGACGGCCTGCCGGCCTACCCGGTGTTCACCCGCAAGCAGAACACCGACGTGTCCTACCTGGCGTGCACCAAGCGGTTGTTCTTGCATGCCGATGCGCTGTACCCGATGTTCGCCACGCACAACGCGCACACCATCGCCGCCGTCAAAACGATCGCCAAGGGTGGCCAGTACGAGCACCAGAAGCTGCACGRCATGGGCGATGACCTGTACGCCGAAGTGGTGCCGGCCGATCGCCTGAACGTGCCGTGCCGCGTGTACGCACCGGTCGGTTCGCATGAAGACCTGCTGCCGTACCTGGTGCGCCGCCTGCTGGAAAACGGCGCCAATTCCAGCTTCGTCAACCGCATCACCGACGACAGCGTGGCCATCGGCGACCTGATCCGCGATCCGGTCGAGGCGGTGTCC
>NZ_JBFULO010000187.1:0-7196 GCF_054049855.1 Stenotrophomonas sp. P5_B8
GAGTTCAGCGTACTGCGCCCGGACAACGCCAGCGGCAACTTCACCAAAGTCGTGCAGCGCCTGCCGATCCGCATTTCCATCGACCCGGACCAGCCGCTGGCCAAGCGGCTGCGCCCGGGCATGTCGGTGGTGGTGAAGGTGGATACGGCGGCCCGGTAGAGCCATGCCATGCATGGCTGCTCTTTGCGTGCTGCCCGTATTCGCGGTGGATCTGGACAGGTGCCGGTCTACGGGCTGCCAACCATGGGTTGGCACTACCGGTGTATCGGATCAGGTGCGCTGCAGCGGGCTCAGCCGGCGCAGCGCGCGCACAGGCCGTGCACTTCCAGCGTCTGCGCCTGCGGCTGGAACCCCAGCTCCTTGGCGCGTTTCTCCAGCTGGCTGACGATCTCCTTGTCTTCCAGTTCCACCGCGCTGTGGCAGCTGTTGCAGATCAGGAACGGGACCGAATGCTGCGCGCTGCTGGGGTGGTGGCAGGCCACGAAGGCGTTCACCGATTCCAGCTTGTGCACGAAACCATTGGCCATCAGGAAATCCAGCGCGCGGTACACGGTCGGCGGCGCATCGGCGCCGACGCCCTTGCCACTGCGCACCCATTCCAGCAGCTCGTACGCCTTGACCGGCTTGCCGGCCTCGGCGATCAGCCGCAACACGTTGGCGCGGATGGGAGTGAGGCGCAGCCCGCGCTCGGCGCACACGCGTTCGACCACCTTCACGAAGTCGGAGGCATCGTGAACGTGATGGTGCGGAGCGGTACAAGCGGTCTTTGCGGACATGCGCGGTCTCCTGTGGTCAGGCCGTCGGTACTTTAGTGAGTGCGACGTCGATGCGTTTCAAGGCCTCTTCACGGCCGGCCAGGAACACGGTCTGGGAGATATCCGGGCTCACCTGGGTACCGGTGATGGCCACGCGCAGCGGCTGGGCGACCTTGCCCATGCCGATCTCCAGTGCCGTTGCGACATCGTGCAGGGCCACCGACACGCTCTCCACCGTCCACTCCCCGGCTGCAGCCAACAGCTCGCGGGCCTTGCCCAGCGCCAGTTCCGCGCCCGGCTTGAAGTGCTTGGCCACCGCCGCCTCGTCGTAGTCGGTCAGCGGCTGGTACCAGACCACCGCCTTCTCGGCCATTTCCTTCAGGGTCTGCACGCGGTCACGCAGCGCCACCACGACGTCGGCCGGGGCCGGGCCGGCGGCCAGATCCAGGCCCAGCTTGTTCAGCTGGTAGACCAGGTGCGGGGCGATGTCGGCCGGCTGCTCGGTCTTCAGGAAGTGCTGGTTGACCCAGCCCAGCTTGGCCATGTCCAGGCGCGCGGCCTTGGAATTGCAGTGGGTCACGTCGAACAGATCGATCAGTTCCTGGCGGCTGAACAGCTCCTGGTCGCCATGCGACCAGCCCAGGCGGGCCAGGTAGCTGAGCAGCGCGTCGGGCAGGTAGCCGGCGTCCTTGTACTGCATCACGTCGGCCGCGCCGGTGCGCTTGGACAGCTTGGCGCCCTGCTCGTCCAGGATCATCGGCATGTGGCCGAACTTCGGCACCGGTGCGCCGATGCCCTCGTACAGATTGATCTGGCGCGGGGTGTTGTTGATGTGGTCGTCGCCGCGGATGACCTCGCTGATGCGCATGTCCCAGTCGTCCACCACCACCGCGAAGTTGTAGGTCGGGAAGCCGTCCGGACGGAAGATCACCATGTCGTCCAGCTCGCTGTTGGCGATCTCGATGCGGCCCTTGATCAGGTCGTCGAACACCACCGTGCCCTCGAGCGGGTTCTTGAAGCGGATGACGCGGTTCGGGTCGTCCTTGTACGGCAGGCCCAGGTCACGCGCGGCCCCGTTGTAGCGCGGCTTTTCCTGCTTGGCCATCGCCGCCTCGCGCATCGCGTCCAGTTCTTCGCGCGTCTCGTAGGCGTAGTAGGCCTTGCCGTCGGCGACCAGCTGCTCGGCCACTTCCAGGTAACGGGCCACGCGCTGGGTCTGGTAGATCGGGCCCTCGTCGTAGCCCAGGCCGAGCCAGTCCATCGCCTCCAGGATCGCGTCGATCGCCCCCTGGGTGCTGCGCTCGCGGTCGGTGTCTTCGATGCGCAGCACGAATTCGCCGCCGCGGTGACGGGCCTCCAGCCAGCAGTACAGCGCGGTGCGGGCGCCGCCGATATGCAGGTAACCGGTGGGACTGGGGGCGAAACGGGTGCGGCAGGTCATGGAGGGCTCGAGGCGGGAAGCTGGAATCCCGGCAATTTTACCTGTCCCGGCCGGAAACCGGGGAATCGCCCGTCACGCTTGGCGCAGGCGGCCCCCATGGCAGCCCGCGCCCCACCCCGCTCAGGGCGCCAGCAACGGCTTGCGCGGCATCTTTTCCTCGCGCATCGCCGCGTTGTAGACGAAGGACGCCACGATCGCCGCCGCCTGCTTCAGATCCTCCGGCTCGGCGTGGTCCCAGGTGTCCAGGTTGCTGTGGTGGACGTTGGTGAAGTAGTCCAGCCGGTCCTGGATGAACTGGAAGCCGGGCAGGCCGACCCGGTCGAAGGCGATGTGGTCGGTGCTGCCGGTGTTGCGGGTGGCCACGGTGGTGGCGCCGATGTCGTGGAACGGGGCCAGCCAGGCCTCGAAGATCGACACCGCCGCTAGGTTTTCCTGCGCATAGATGCCGCGGAAGCGGCCCGAGCCGTTGTCCATGTTGAAGTACACCGAGAATTTGTCGTAATCGCGCTGGCGCTGCAGCGCGCCGGTCGGTTCGCGCATCGAAGCCGGCAGCAGTTTCTGCGCCGGGTCGGTCGGTTCGGGGTAGCGGGCGAAATGCCGGGACACATGGTCCTGCGAACCGACCAGCCCCTGCTCTTCACCGCTCCACAACGCCACGCGGATGGTGCGCCTGGGCTTGGCGCCCACCGCCTTGAGGATGCGCATGGCTTCCATCATCACCGCCACGCCAGCGGCGTTGTCGGCCGCACCGGTGCCGGTATGCCAGGAATCCATGTGCGCGCCGAGCATGACGATCTCATCGGCCTTGCTGCTGCCCCGGATCTCGGCCAGCGTGTTGTAGCCCGGCTGGTCCTGGGCATCGGTGAATCGCGCCTCCACGTTGACCCGCAGTTTGACCGGCTGCTTCTGCTCGACCGCACGCACCAGCGGGTTGTAGTGCTCGGCCATCATCGCCAGCTCAGGCACGCCGACCGGTTCGCCGGCCTTGCGCGAGCCGCCGCCACCCACGCGGATGATGCCGTTGTCCCAGCCACTGATGCTGATCGTGGCCAGCACGCCCTGCTCGGCGAAAAAGGCGTTGGTGGCCCGCGCGAGTTCCTGCTTCTCCAGGTACTCCTTGGCCTTTTTCGCGCGGTCCGCCTTGGCGTCGGCCACGTCCTTGGGCACCGCGAACACCTGCAGCTCGGCCAGCCCGGCATCATCGTGACGGTGCGAATCGGACTGACTGGCGCGCGCGTAGTCGCGTGCGTCGTTGAGCAGCAGGATCTTGCCGGTCAGCTTGCCCTTGTACTGCTCCAGGTCGGCGATCTTCTTGATGTCGACCTTGACCACCTCGCCTTCGACGGTGCCGTTGGTACCCGGCGTCCACGCCTTGGGCAGCGCGTACAACGGCGCCACGCGCGGGCTGAGCATTTCCACGGTGGCGCTGCTGAACTCCCAGCCCCGACCAAAGGCGTCGAAGCCTTCGTCGCGGACGTTGACCAGGCCCCATTCGGTGAACTTGCCGCGGCTCCAGCGGTTGGCTTCGCTCATGGCCGGCGAATTGGTCAGGCGCGGGCCGATCCGTTCGGTGAGGTGGCTGAAGGTGGCCATGACCTGCGAGCGATGGAAGGCTTCCTGGCGGATACGGCTGACCATGTCCAGGTCTACCGCCTCACGCTGCTGCGCCATTGCATTGCCACCCATCGCCAGCGCTATCRCCAGCACGCCCCACTTCAGCACGTCGTACCCCGGCCTTTCGGCATCACTCGTCAAGGCCTTGAGTCTAGCCAGCACGCGCGCCGTGCCCCCGTCCCATCGGTCATGCATGCGGGAACGCGCTCAACCATTCCAGCCCAGCCACAGCTGTGCGTGTGCCGGCAACAGCAACAACCAGTGGCGGCGATCGACGCTGGTGCAGCCGAATACCGCTGCGTGTGCCGGCCAATCCGCTGGCAGGCCATCGATGCCGATCTCGGTCAATGCCGCGCTGCCGGCCTTCCACTCCCGGTAGCGCGGCACCCGTCCGCCCAGCGCGCCGCGTCCCTGCCGCGCCCCGGACAACCACGCCAGTCCCTGGCGCTGCACCCCTTCGCAGGTGCGCTCGGCCAGCTTGAAGCGGACCAGGCCGGGGGCGATCCGCGCCCCCGGCAAGGCCGCCAGCACGCCACTGGCCTGCAGCAGTGCATCCACTTCCAGCAGCGCGGGAATGCCCTGCCCCGCGCGTTGCCGCAACCCTTGGCGCCAGCTCATGTCGTACTCCTTACTTCAGGCTCGCACCGACTTCGTACCAGTCGATCTTGCGGGTGATCCACATCGCCGTGGCCAGCACGCCGAACAGCAGCAGCGACCCCATCAGCAGCGCGTTGTTCTCCGAGATCAACAGGCCGTACAGCGCGCCGTACAGCACGGTGAGCATGCCGGCAAAGCCCAGCCCGCGTACCCAGCTCTTCAATGCGCCGGACAGGTACACCGCCTGTATGCCGATGCAGGCCACCGCCGAAACCACGTAGGCCAACCAGAACGGAATGTGCTCGGACAGGCTCAGCAGCAGCAGGAAGAAGATCGCCAGCGCCAGGCCCACCATCAGGTACTGCAACGGGTGGATGCGCAGCCGCTTGATCAGCTCGAACAGGATGAAGCCGACGAAGGTGAGCAGGATGAAGAGGATGCCGTACTTGCTGGCGCGATCGGCCTGGGTGTAGATGTCCACCGGGTTGACCAGCTCGACGCTGACCGTCTCCGGCTCGACGTCCTTGCTCTCGCGCAGCTGGCGCTGTGCCTGGGAGGCCAGCGACGACACCGCCCACTGTGCCTCGAAGCCCTTCTCGCCGATGGTGCGCTGGTTGGGCAGGAAGCTGCCGCCGAACGAGGGATGCGGCCACGGCGACTGGATCGAGATGCGGCTGTCATCGCCCACCGGCACCACCGCCAGCGAKCGGGTGCCATCGAGCACCAGCGCCAGTTCCAGCGTGCTGGCCTTGAGTACGCCGCCAGCATTGTTTTCAAAGCCACGCAGCGGCACGTGCAGGCCCTTGCCCATTCCGGTGACCTCGCCAATGCCCGGCTGCAGGGTCAGCGCCGCGCCGTCGACCTGCAGCTTGGGCGAGCCGACCAGTCCGCGCACGTCGGCGATACCCACCGCCAGGTACGGCGTGCCGTACACGCGGCCTTCCTTGATCGGGTAATCGTCGTCGGTGAACTCGGCGGTGATCTTCGCGTTCCAGCTGTACACCGGCACACGGAACAGGCCGATACGGCGCTCGTCCGGTTGCATCCGGCCATCGACCTGCAGTCTGGACGGCATTTGCAGCCAGTAGCTCTGCTCGGTCTGTACGCTCTTGGTTTTGTTGCCGGCCGCGTCGACCACTTCCACTTCACGGGTCTCGGTCCACGGCACCACGCGCACCGGGCCGGTCAGGGTCTGCGCACCCGCGCGGCTCTGCGATACGCGCAGATACGCCTCGTTACGGTAGGCCTCGCGCTCGCTGATCACGCCCTTGATCATCATCAGTGGGATCAGCAGCAACAGGATCAGCCCGCCGACAATGGCGAACCGCAACAGCATCTTCAGGGATTTCATGGCCCGTCCTCGGTTGGGAGGGGGCCAGCTTCGGAGGTGGCGGTGTGCGGGGTTTGTGCTGAGTTTGAAGTCTGTGTGAAGTGCGCGGCCCGCCGGGGCTCAGCGCCGGATCGGCGCGGCCGGGTCGCGCCACGGCAGCCACAACGAGGCGATGGCACCGCCGCCTTCGCGGTTGCGCAACTGGGCACGCCCACCATGCAGGCGCGCTACCTCCTGCACGAAGGACAGCCCCAGCCCGGAACTGCGCAGACCGGTGGCCGGGCGCGCCAGCGAATAGAACCGCTCGAACACCCGCTCCAGCGCGTAGTCCGGCACGCCGCTGCCGCGATCGGCCACGCGCAGGACCACGCCTTGGCCATCGCGCGCCGCACTGAGCTGCACGCAGGCCTCGGCGCTGGAGAAGGCCAGCGCGTTCTCCAACAGGTTGTTCAGCGCCTGGCGGAGCAGGTAGCCATCGCCCTGGATCACCAACCCGTCGGGCACCTCCACGTCCACGCGTACCGCGACGGACTGCGCACGCATGGCTACCGCGTCGGCGGCGGTGCCCAGCAGCACGCCCAGGTCGATCGGCTCGCGCTTCTGCAGCCACCCGTGCTGTTCCACTTCGGCCAGTGCCAGCAGCTTGTCGATGGTTTCGGTCAGGCGCTGTTCCTGGCCCTGGATGCTGCGCGCGAAGTGCACGCGGTCGGCATCGGGCAGCGGCTCCTGCAGCAGTTCGGCCGCGCCGCGGATGGCGGCCAGCGGGCTCTTCATTTCGTGCGTCAGCGACTGCACGTACTGCTCGACGTAGGCCTTGCCTTCCAGCTTGCGTCGCATGGTTTCCAGCGCCTGGCCGAGGTCGCCGATCTCGTCGCGACGCGGTTTGGGCGGGGGCACCGGTTCGCCGGCACTGACCGCCTTGGCATACCGGTTGAGCCGGTTGACCCCGTGCATCAGCCAGGCGGTCATCAGCAGCCCGATCAGCGCCGACAAGCCGATCAACCACGCCCCGCGTTTCATGATGGCGCGCTGGCTGGCCGCAATGAACGGGTCGATGCTGCGGTTGGGCTGGGCCAGGCTGAGCACGCCGATCAGGCGCTTGGCATCGGCCGGATCGTGGATCGGCGCGGCCACGTGCATCACCGAGTGGGTGTCATCGCCCGGGGTTTCCGGACTGGAGCGTGCGCCATATTCACCACGCAGGGTGCGGTAGACATCATTCCAGCGCGAGTTGTCGCGGCCGACGCCCTGGCCGGTGGAGTCGTAGATCACGATGCCCCTGGCATCGGTGATGGTCACCTGGTAGTCGAGCGTGCGCTTGGGGAAACGCCACACCATCGCCTTGGGGTCGCGGCGCTGCGCACGGGCCAGGTTGGCCACGAAGGTGCCGTTGCGGATCGTGCCGGCCTTGACGTCGGCGGCGGCCATCTCGGCCAGCACATTGGCCGCGTCGACCAAC
>NZ_JBFULO010000188.1:0-7182 GCF_054049855.1 Stenotrophomonas sp. P5_B8
GGGCAGGACCACGTGGTGGATGGCGGCATGACCCGGAAAATGATCTACGCCGAATGAAACCGGCCCGCACGGCCCGCATGGCCGGTAGAGCCGAGCCATGCTCGGCTGCTCTTCGTCCCGGTGCCTGCCTGTCGTCACGGTGGCTGCCCTTCGTCACGGCGCCTGCWCTTCGCCACGGTGCCTGCCCGTCGTCACGGTCGCTGCCCTTCGTTCCGGGTCTGCAGCGCGTCAGCCGAGCATGGCTCGGCTCTACGCCCCCTTCCTCCGGAATGCGCTGCCGCCGCCGGGCGGTTTACCCCGCCATGCCGTTGTGCCGCAGCAGCGCATCCACGCGGGGCGCGCGCCCACGGAAGGCGGCGAAGTTTTCCGCCGCACTGCGGCTGCCGCCGCGTGACAGCACTTCGTCGCGGAAGCGCCTGCCGGTGTCGGCGGTGTTGCCCGGCGCTTCCTCGAACGCGGCATACGCATCAGCGCTGAGCACCTCGGCCCACTTGTAGCTGTAGTACCCGGCCGCATAGCCGCCGGCGAAGATATGGCTGAACTGATGCGGGAAGCGGTTCCATGCCGGCGGGCGGTTGACCGCCACTTCGTCGCGCACGCGCTCGAGCAGCTGCAGCACGGTGTCCTGCAGCGGATCGAAGCTGCTGTGCAGTTGCATGTCGAACAGCGCGAATTCGAGCTGGCGCACGGTGAACATGCCGCTCTGGAAGTTGCGCGCAGCCAGCATGCGATCGAACAGCGCGCGCGGCAGCGGCTGGCCGCTGTCCACGTGCGCGGTCATGCCCTGCACCCGCTCCCACTCCCAGCAGAAGTTCTCCATGAACTGGCTGGGCAGCTCCACCGCATCCCATTCCACACCGTTGATGCCGGCCACGCCAAGCTCGCCGATGCGGGTCAGCAGTTGATGCAGCCCATGGCCCATTTCATGGAACAGGGTGGTGACTTCGTCGTGGCTGAAGGTGGCCGGCTTGCCCTCGGCGCCCTTGCCGAAGTTGCACACCAGGTACACCAGCGGGGTCTGCACGCCGGCCGCGGTATCGCGACGGTTGCGGCAATCGTCCATCCACGCGCCCCCGCGCTTGCCTTCGCGTGCGTACAGGTCCAGGTAGAACTGCCCCACCAACGCGCCCTGCGCATCGACCAGGCGGAAGAAACGCACGTCCGGATGCCAGACCGGCGCCGTGTCCGGCTGCACCTGCAGCCCGTACAAGCCTTCGATCACGGCGAACAGTCCAGCGAGCACCTTGGGCTCAGTGAAGTACTGCTTCACTTCCTGCTCGGAATAGCTGTAGCGGGCCTGCTTGAGCTGCTCGCTGGCAAACGCCAGGTCCCAGGCCTCCAGCGTCTGCAGGCCCAGTTCGTCGCGCGCGAACGCGTCCAGTTCAGCGCGGTCGCGCTGCGCATGCGGCTTGGCGCGCGCGGCCAGGTCGCGCAGGAAGCCGAGCACCTGCGCGGCGTCTTCGGCCATCTTGGTGGCGATGGAGTACTCGGCGTAGTTGGCAAAGCCCAGCAGCGCGGCCAGTTCGGCACGCAGGGCCAGCACACGGTCGATGTTGGCGCTGTTGTCCCACGCGGCATCGCCGAACTCGGAGGCGCGTAGCGCGTTGGCACGGTACAGCGCCTCGCGCAGCGGGCGGTGCGTGGCATAGGTCAGCACCGGCAGGTAACACGGCATCTGCAGGGTCAACTTCCAGCCGGACAGACCGTCCTTCTCCGCTGCCGCACGTGCCGCGGCGATCACATCGTCGGGGAGCCCGGCCAGCTCGGCCGGATCTTCCACGTGCAGCGACCAGGCATCGGTCGCGTCAAGCACGTTCTGCGAGAACGTCGCCGACAGCGCCGACAGTTCTTCCTTGATCGCACTGAAGCGCGCCTTGCCGGCGTCATCCAGCTCGGCGCCGCCCAGGCGGAAGTCGCGCAGGGCGTTGTCCAGCACCTTGCGTCGGGCGTCATCGTACTGCGCCGCTTCCGGTGCGGCAGCCAGTGCGCGGTACTGCTGGAACAACGCCAGGTTCTGGCCCAGCGCGCTGCCGAAGCGGGTCACCTTGGGCAGGTTGGCGTTGTAGGCCTCGCGCAGCACCGGGGTGTTCACCACGCCCTGCAGGTGGCCAACCTGGCCCCAGGCGCGCCACAGGCGCTCGGTGGCATCGTCCAGCGGCACCACGAAGCTGGCCCAGGTCACCGGGCTGACGGTTTCGGCCGCTGTCACCGCGGCGTCGGCCTCGGCCAACAGCGCGTCGATCGCCGGGGCGATGTGCTCAGGCTGGATCGCGTCGAAGCGCGGCAGGCCGGAAAAATCGAGCAGGGGGTTGGTGGGGGTCACAGGCATCTCCAGACAACGGGGCCGCGGCAGCGGCATTCCCCCACGATATGGCATTGCCCCCGGTCCGGCACAAGCCCTGCAGGCGATGCACCGCCCCGGATCGGCCAGCCGATGTTCACGCGCGACTGACGGGCGCCGACCGAGGCTGGAGCCTCCTACGCTGGCATTGCGGCGCGATCATGGATGAGTTCACCTACGCACAGTCGCATTTCGCGCTGATCGGCACGGCCAGCACCGCCGAACTGGACTGGATCGCCGCGCTCGGGAAGGCCGACGAACAGCCGCGCCATCGCGCCGCCCTGGCGCAGGTGGTCGGCCCGCAGGCCGGGCGGCTGCAGGACGACCAGCTCTGGTATCCGTATGAAGTGATCGAGCGCGGCGCGATCCGCTGCGAACCCGGCCACGAGCGCGAATTCGTCCTGTGCACGCTGCTGGTGATCCTGGCCGTGCAGGCCGGTCAACGCATCGGCGTGGACCTGTCCCTGCAGTTCGATGATCTGTCAGCAACGTATGAAACCCTGCCACCGGTCTTGCGCGACACCGTGCTGGATGCCTACCAGCGCGTGCAGGCGTAGAGCCGACCGTTGGTCGGCTGATTTACGGCGTCACGGCAAGAGCAGCCGACCAACGGTCGGCTCTACAACTCAATACAGTGCCTCAAGCGACGTACAGGGCAACGCCGGCAAGCCCTGCCCGGCCACCGCCGCCGCAATCACCGCATCGGCCTGTTCCACGTCGATGCCCTGGCGCGGATACCACTCCGGGTTGTAGTAGCTGTGCGCGTAGCGCTCGCCGCTGTCGCACAGGATGGTCACGATCGACCCGCTGCGCCCGGCCTGGCGCATCAGCTCGGCGGCCTGCAGCACGCCGATGAAATTGGTGCCGGTGGACCCGCCGACGCGACGCCCCAGCTGGCGGCTCACGTGGCGCATCGCGGCCAGGCTCAGCGCATCGGGCACCTTGACCATCGCATCGACACTGGTCGGAATGAAGCTGGATTCCACCCGCGGCCGGCCGATGCCTTCCACCCGCGAGCCCCCGCTGCAGGTCAGCTCGCGCCACGGCTGGCCGGCCAGCGCCGCGCAGTAGCCGTCATAGAACACCRACACTTCCGGGTCGGCGCACAGGATGCGGGTGTCATGCCGGCGGTAACTGACGTAGCGGCCCAGCGTGGCCGCGGTACCGCCGGTGCCCGGGCTGCACACGATCCACTCTGGCACCGGGTTCGGTTCCTCGGCCATCTGCTTGAAGATGGACTCGGCAATGTTGTTGTTGGCGCGCCAGTCGGTGGCGCGCTCGGCGTAGGTGAACTGGTCCATGAAGTGGCCGCCGGTTTCGCGGGCGAGTCGCTCCGAATCGCCATTGAGATCGCAGGCGCGCTCGACCAGGTGGCAACGGCCGCTATGGAACTCGATCGCGGCGATCTTCTCCGGTGAGGTGGTGGCCGGCATCACCGCGATGAACGGCAGGCCCAGCAGCCGTGCGAAGTACGCCTCAGACACCGCCGTGGAGCCGCTGGAGGCCTCGATCACCGGGCGTCCCTCGCGCAGCCAGCCGTTGGTCAGCGCATACAGGAACAGTGAGCGCGCCAGGCGATGCTTGAGGCTGCCGGTGGGGTGGCTGGATTCGTCCTTGAAGTACAGGTCGATGCCGGCATGCCCGGGCAGATCCATCGGGATCAGGTGGGTATCGGCCGAACGGTTGAAATCGGCTTCGATCTTGCGGATGGCGGCAGCCACCCATTCACGCTGCGACATGGCCAGGACTGTGCAAGGAGACGCAGCATTCTACGTCGCCTTGCAGCCGCCCCGCTAAAATGGGCGCCATGGCCGTGAACCCACGGCCCCCGCTGCCACAGGATGTCCCCCCATGAGCCTTGCTTCCCTGCAGTCCCAGCCCGGCGTCGCCGCGCAGGTTCCGGCCGAAACCACCGGTTTCGTGTTCAACCACACCATGCTGCGCGTGAAGGACAGCGCCGCCTCGCTGGATTTCTACACCCGCGTGCTGGGCTTCCGCCTGATCGACCAGCGCGACTTCGCCGAGGCGCAGTTCAGCCTGTATTTCCTGGCCCTGCTGCCGGAAGGCACGCAGATCCCGGCCGGCGATGACGCGCGCCGCGTGTGGATGGCCGGCATCCCCGGCGTGCTGGAGCTGACCCACAACCACGGCACCGAGAGCCAGGACGGCCCGGTCTACCACGACGGCAACAGCGACCCGCGCGGTTTCGGCCACATCTGCGTGTCCGTGCCGGACATCCAGGTCGCCTGCAAGCGCTTCGATGCCCTCGACGTGCCCTACCAGAAGCGCCTCGAAGACGGCCGCATGAAGCATCTGGCCTTCATCAAGGACCCCGACGGCTACTGGGTGGAGATCATCTCCAACACCCCGGTCGCCTGATCCGGCAGCGGCGCCGTGCCCTTGGAGGGTGCGGTGTCCACGTGGGAACCGCCCCCCGGTCCGCATGCCGGGTGCGCTGTTGTCCGCCCCCCCCCACGCAGTCAGCAACGTGCATGTCGCGCCCTCCGCCCCGGTGTATACCTGTGCACCTGCCCATCCTTTGGAGTGCGCATGGAAACCATGGAACTGCATCGCGGCCGCCTGATCGACCACCTGCAACTGGTGGTCAAGGACCTCCCCGCCAGCCGCCGTTTCTATCAGGCGGTGTTTGACACCATCGGCATTCCCATCGCCGGCGAAGGCGACACCTACTTCTGGGCCGACGAACTGTTTGTTTCCAGCGCCGACAGCGACGCCGCGGCCGGTCGTCTCACCGGGCGCCACCACTTGGCGTTCCAGGCGCGYGACCGCGCCACCGTGGAGGCGTTCCACACGGCCGCGTTGGCCAGTGGCGGCACCGACAACGGCGCGCCCGGCGAGCGTCCGTATCATCCCGGTTACTACGCTGCCTTCGCGCTGGATCCGGATGACAACAACATCGAAGTGGTGTTCCATGGGCCGGCCAGCTACAGCGCCGATTCGGTGAAGGTCACCTTCTAGCCACGCGCTCGCGCCGCATTCACGCGGACGTGCTGGAATACCACTGCAACGGGGCGGCCGGGCAATGCCCGGCCCGCGATCTGGAACGCCGCGCCCACCGACGTGGCCTGGCAGGGAGCTCGGCATGCATCAGTTTCGTCTTCGTCCTTGGGCCCTGCTGCTCTGCCTGCTGGCATTGCCATGGGGCAACGCGCTGGCGCAATCGCGCTGCACCGAACGCGCACGCACGCTGCTACGGCCGGCGGAGGTCAGCTGTACCCATCAGACCGCCTGGATCGATTCGGGTGTGGTGGGACAACGCCGGGTCACCTACCAGCTGCCGGTCGGCACACCACCGCCGCAGGGCTGGCCGGTGGTGCTGCTGTACCAGGGGTCGTTCTTCCCGCTGGAAGACTTCCACTATGCCGACACCGACCCGTTTGGCGGTTTCCACGAAGGCAAGCTGATCCAGCGCCTGCTCGACCACGGCTACGCGGTGGTCGCGCCCGCCGCACCGGCCGATCTGTTCTGGCAGACCAACCTGCCCGGGCTGTCCAGCACCTATGAGCTGGGCACCGACTACGACTTCCTCGGCAACGTGTTCGATGCGATCGCCGCCGGCACGTTCGGCCCGCTCGATCCGCTGCGGCGCTACGCCACCGGCATTTCCAGCGGCGGCTACAACACCAGCCGCATGGCGGTGTCCTTCCCCGGCGAGTTCCGCGCGCTGGCCGTGCAGTCCGGTTCGTATGCGACCTGCGGTGGGCCGATGTGCACCGTGCCCGAGGTGCTGCCGGCCGACCATCCGCCGACGCTGTTCCTGCACGGTTTCATCGATCCGGTGGTGCCGTGGTGGACGATGAACGCGTATTACGGCCGCCTGCAGGCGCAGGGGATCGAGACCGCGCTGTACACCGAAGCGCTGGGTGCCCATGCCTGGTTCACCAGCTCGCCCGCCCGCATCGTGGCCTGGTTCGACGCACATCCCTGATGCCGCCGAAGATGAACTCTTCATCTTCCATACGGGCGATCTCACAGGATGAGACCGCCCTGCCCTAGCGTTTGCGCATGGAGACCATACACAAACTGGCGATCCTGGCCGATGCCGCCAAGTACGACGCGTCCTGTGCCTCCAGCGGCGCGGGGCGGCGCGATTCGCGCGCGTCCGGCGGCATCGGCAGCACCGACGGCCCCGGCATCTGCCACAGCTACACCCCCGATGGCCGTTGCGTGTCGCTGCTGAAGATCCTGCTGACCAATTTCTGCATCTACGACTGCGCGTACTGCGTCAACCGGGTATCCAGCAACGTGCAGCGCGCGCGGTTCAGCGTGGACGAGGTCGTCGCGCTGACCATGGACTTCTACAAGCGCAACTACATCGAAGGGTTGTTCCTTTCCAGCGRCATCATCCGCAACGCGGACTACACCATGGAGCGCATGGTCGAGGTCGCGCGCGTGCTGCGCGAGGAGCATCGCTTCGCCGGCTACATCCACCTCAAGACCATTCCCGAAGCGTCGCCGGAACTGCTGGCCGCAGCGGGTCGGTACGCCGACCGGCTGTCGATCAACATCGAGCTGCCGACCGAGGCGGGCCTGGCCAGCTTCGCACCGGAGAAATCGTTGCCCTCCATCCGCGGTGCCATGGGTGAGCTGCGCTGGCGGATCGAAGAGGCCAAGGAGGCCAGGAAGGGCGATGCAGCCGCAGCTGCCACGACCACGCCTGCGCCGCGTGTATCGCGTGCGCGGCCRCGCCCACCCAAATTCGCACCCGCCGGCCAGAGCACGCAGATGATCGTCGGCGCCGATGGTGCCAGCGACCAGCAGATCCTCACCGCGGCTGACAACCTCTACGGCAACTACCGCATGCGCCGCGTCTACTACTC
>NZ_JBFULO010000189.1:0-7170 GCF_054049855.1 Stenotrophomonas sp. P5_B8
GTCCTCGTTCGCCTCCATTCCGCATCCGAAAATCCCGCTGCCGGTCGATCTGCTGCGCAGCCAGAACCATGACAGGAAGAACTCCATGGGCGTCAATCTCGCCAACGACAACGATCTGCGCGCCCTGGCCGAGCAGCTCAACGCCGCCGTAAAGCCTTGGCACGCCGCACCGCTGGTGCCCGGCGCCAGCCCGACCGGCGCGCTGTTGAACGTCACCAACCCGGCCGATACCCGCCAGGTCGTCGGCCAGTGGCAGCCGGCCGACAGCGCCACCGTCGAAAAGGCGCTGGCCAATGCCGTCGCCGCGCAGCCGACGTGGAACCGCACCCCGGCCGCCAGCCGCGCGGCGATCCTGGAACACGCCGCCGACCAGCTCGAAGCGCGCCTGCCCGAGTTCATGGCGCTGTGCGTCAAGGAAGCCGGCAAGAGCCTGCCCGACGGCATCGCCGAAGTGCGTGAAGCGGTCGACTTCCTGCGCTATTACGCCAAGCAGGCGCGCGAGCAGTTCGGCCATGCCGAAAAGCTGCCCAGCCCCACCGGTGAGTCCAACGAACTGCAGCTGCATGGCCGCGGCGTGTTCGTGTGCATCAGCCCGTGGAACTTCCCGCTGGCGATCTTCCTGGGCCAGGTGGCCGCTGCGCTCGCCGCCGGCAACAGCGTCATCGCCAAGCCGGCCGAACAGACCAACCTGATCGGCTACTACGCAGTAAAGCTGCTGCTCGAGGCTGGCGTACCCGAAGGCGTGGTGCAGTTCCTGCCCGGCGACGGCGCCACCGTCGGTGCCGCGCTCACCGCCGACCCGCGCGTGGCCGGCGTGGCCTTCACCGGCTCCACCGACACCGCCCGCGCGATCAACCGCGCGATGGCCGCACGCGATGCCGCCATCGGCGTGCTGATCGCCGAGACCGGCGGCCAGAACGCCTTCATCGCCGACTCCTCGGCGCTGCCGGAACAGCTGGTCAAGGACGCGATCGGGTCGGCGTTCACCTCTGCCGGCCAGCGCTGCTCGGCCGCGCGCGTGCTGTTCGTGCAGGACGACATCGCCGACAAGGTGATGACCATGCTGTCCGGCGCGATGGCCGAACTGAAGGTCGGCGACCCCGGCCTGCTGTCCACCGACGTGGGCCCGGTGATCGATGCCGACGCGCTGCAGATCCTGCAGGACCACGCCGTGCGCATGGAAAAGGAAGCACGCCTGATCGCCGCCGCCGAACTCAGCGAAGCGGCCGCGCATGGCACGTTCTTCGCCCCGCGTGCGTACGAACTGAAGAACCTGGACCAGCTGCACAAGGAAATCTTCGGGCCGGTGCTGCACGTGATCCGCTGGAAGGGCGACCAGCTCGACGCGGTGATCGACCAGATCAACGCCACCGGCTACGGGCTGACCCTGGGCGTGCATTCGCGCATCGATGAAACCGTGGATCGCATTTCCTCGCGCATCAATGTGGGCAACGTGTATGTCAACCGCAACCAGATCGGTGCGGTGGTCGGCGTGCAGCCGTTCGGCGGCCAGGGTCTTTCCGGTACCGGGCCGAAGGCCGGCGGTCCGCACTACCTGCTGCGCTTTGCCACCGAAAAAACCGTCACCGTGAACACCACCGCGGCCGGCGGCAATGCCTCGCTGCTGACGCTGGGCGATTGATCCACGGCGTCATCTGTTGAACAAAAAACCCCGCGAAAGCGGGGTTTTTTGTGGGTTTCATCTGGGTCAACGAATGGCCCGTCAGCGGCCGGCGTTACGGGGCGTCGATCGACTCGATCTCATCGCGCATGAACAGTTCTTTGCCCATGTAGCGCTCGAACTTGATGCGGCCGAAGCCGGCCGCGTACCAGCCTTCGATGCGGTTGTCCTCGAAGGTCGCGCTGACGTGGCAGGTGTCCTTGAAGGTGCGCGGCTGACCATCGATCTCCACGTCGACGTCTTCGAAGCCGACGAAGGTGTAATCGGAGAAGCCATCGAAGTCGAGCGGTTCGACGGTGTCTTCGACGTGATGGGTGCGCTCGCCCTTCCCGGTGTACTGGAAGCGGTCGCCCGGCTTGGCTGTCTGCGGGAACGTCGGCGCGGGCTTGAAGGTGTCGGTCATCACCGGCTTGGACGCATCGCCACCCCAGGCGGAGATGCCATAACGGTCCTGGCCGAGGAAGGCACGCCCGCTGGCATCGAAGTAGCTGGCAGTACCGATACCGCCGCCTGCGCTGTTGACCTTGATCGCGTGCTGGCCGGCGAAGGTCGACTTTTCGATGGTCAGCGTTTCATCGGCGGTGGACCAGGTCAGGCCCGGGGTGAGGGTGAAACACGCGGCGAAGTCGGCGGCGCATGCAGGGGCGGACAGTGCGGCCAACCCCAGGAAAAGGGTGGAACGAAACGCGAGAGGCGACATGTACAGATCCTTGTCAAAACAGCATGACCCACCGTGCGGGGGCGGTGCGGAATTGTACGCGCTGCGTCTGCGTGGACGGCGCCTGAAACGCGCAGTGCCACCGCTGCCATGGGCCAACCTCGTGGCAGAATCCGGCCATACGCACTGCCCTGCTCCCGGCCTTGCTACTGGTGTCGATGCCCGGGCACATGGCGATCGGACGTTCATCGCGCAGCTGCGGCAGGGGCGGCGCGAAGCGGCTCGGCGATCAGGGGCGCATCGGCTGGGCAGCCATCGATCTGGGCACGCACAAACAGAAGGCCCCGCTTTCGCGGGGCCTTCTGCCATTCAAACAACCGGTGCGGCTAGGTCGATCAGAACTTGTAGTTGAACGACGCGGCCAGCACGTCGCCGCGCACCTTGTACTTGCCGGTGAGCGAGTTGCCCTGGTTGTTGGTGGTGCCGGCGATGTTCACGTCCGGATCCTTGGTGAACAGATGGGTGTAACCGAAGTTGTATTCGATGTTCGCCGACGGGGTCCAGCCCACGCCCAGCGACAGCCACTTGCGGCTGGTGTCGGGCAMGCGCACGTCGCGGTGGGCGTTGGTGGTCGGGGTCTGGTCCAGCGCGACACCGCCGCGCAGGGTGACGGTATCGCTCAGCTTGAAGTCGGTACCCAGCGAGACGAAGGTCGTATCGCGGTAGCCGAATTCCAGCACCGAGTCCGGCTGCGCCGAGGCGTAGTCGATGGTGACCTGATCGAACGCGGTCGACCAGGCAGTGCGGGTGACATCACCCATCACGGTCCAGCGGTCGTTGACGTTGTGGGTCACGCTCAGGGTGGCCGAGGCCGGCAGGGTCAGGGTGGCCTTGCCCGAGGTGCTGGTGAAGCGACCCGGCTGTGCCACGGCCAGCACGGCAGCGGCGTTGGCCGGCACGTCGAAGGTAGCGTCGCCACCGGTGATCTTGTGCTCGACCTTGGACCGGTAGCTGATACCGATGTGGGTGTTCTCATCGGGGCTGAACAAGCCACCGACGGTCCAGCCCACGGCGTTGTTGTCGCCTTCCACGGTCAGCTTGCCATCGGCGCTGCCCGGGGCGAAGCCCGGCACGCGCGACTGCGCCAGCGCGGTGCCGAAGTCGATGTTGTTGCTCAGTTCGATGGTCAGGTGTTCAACGAACACCGACGCGCCGAAGGACACGTACGGGTTGACGTCGTAGGAGGCGGCAAAGCCCAGGTCGATCGCCTTCAGGTCGGTCTTCAGGCCGCTGTAACGGCCGACCCACGCGTTGTCGTACTGGGTCTTGAAGCCGAACGGAGCGGTCAGCGACACGCCGAAGTGGGCCTGTTCGCCGATCGGCATGTGGAAGTACGCAGCCGGGACCGGAGCGATCATGCCTGCGTCGCCGCCGTCACCGCCGGTCTGCGGCTGGCCGGTCGGCTTGCGGCCAGTGCCGCTGAACTTGGCCGAGAAGCTGATGGCGCTCAGGTCACCCTGGATCTGGGTGCCTTCGAGCTGGCGCATGCCAGCCGGGTTGACGGCGATGATCGAGGCGTCGCCCTCGGCGCTGCCGGAACCGGCAAAGGCGCGGCCGAGGCCCTTGGCGCTGTTTTCCTTCAGCTGGAAGGCGGCAGCGTTGACGTGGCCGACGGCCAGGACACCGGCAATGCCGACGGCCAGGGCGGTGACGCGGGCAAGCGTGGAAGCGGTATGCATGTTTGGTTCTCTCCGGAATTGCGGTGATGTTTGGCAACGTGCGCCTGCGTCGTCCCTGCCTTTCGGTGGAGACAACGCGCCGGATTCCCCTCCCGACATACGACGCCGTATTGGAGTATACCCAGACCGGTTAATGAAACAATAACGGACTGCCCCCTTGTGGCTATTCAGGCTGAACCCGTCAATGCCCCATCACGGGCGTCGCCGCGCTAGGCTAGCGCACCCATGTTCGTGTCGATCCCCTCCCGCAAGAAGTCCGCCTTCCGCTGGGCTACCCCGCTGCTGTTCGCCGCCCTGTGGGTGGCGTTCCTGTGGTCGATCTCGCGTCCGGACGATGCCCGCCGCAGCCTGTGGCTGGACTGGGGCGCCCTGTCCACCGGCCTGACCCACCCGCTGGACTGGTGGGCCACCCTGCAGGACGGCAGCGTGCTGCGCCTGTTCACCGCCCTGTTCCTGCATGCGGACTGGTCGCACCTGCTGGGCAACCTKGTGTTCCTGCTGATCTTCGGGCTGCCGGCCGAGCGCGTGCTGGGGCCGTGGCGGCTGATCCTGCTGTTCCTGGTGGGCGGGGCCATTTCCAACCTGACCGCGATCTACACCATGGGCAGCCCGGATCAGATCATCATCGGCGCCAGCGGCGCGGTGTCGGCGCTGATCGGTGCCTACCTGGCCCTGTTCCCAGGMGCGCGGCTGGGCGTGGTGATCCCGCTGGGCCTGTTCCTGGAGTTCGTGCGGGCGCCGGCCTACCTGCTGATCGGGGTGTGGGCGGCGCTGCAGGTGGTGTTCGCCTATATCGGCCCGAGCTTCGGCATGGTGGCCTGGTGGGCGCACATCGCAGGCTTCGTGTTCGGCCTGGCCTACGGGGTTTATGTGCGCGCGGCGATCGCGCGTCGGCTGCGCAAGCGCCACGGGTTCTAGGCCGCGCCGACGCATGACGCGTTGGCCGGCCACACGTCCGGTCGGACGCACCGGGTAGTGCCGGCCGCTGGCCGGCTCCACGGATAGTCGGATCAACCCGGGTAATGCCGGCCGTTGGCCGGCGCCTCATGCGGTTGGGTGCATGCAGAGCCGGCCAGCGGCCGGCACTACCGGTCAGGGTTTGGCCGGCGTATCCAGCGGCTTTGCTTCCGGCTTTGCTTCCGGCTTCTTCTGCGCGGCTGCCTTGGCGGCCTCTGCCTTCTGCTTTGCCAGCACCGAACCCGGCTGCTTCAACTCGGCCAGCGCGTCGTTGATCGGGCCGTCGCCCGGCAGCACGTCGCCGGCCTTGTAGCCGTCGCCGCCTTCCTCGTCACCGCGGAGGTGGCCCGGCAGGGTGGCTTCGCTGTAGTCGGCCAGGCTGGCCGGCAGGGCGTCGTCACCCGGCTGCCTCTCCGGCTGCAGCAGCACGTCGGGCACGATGCCGGTGGCCTGGATGGACTTGCCGCTCGGGGTGAAGTAACGCGCGGTGGTCAACTTCACCGAGTCGCCGTTGTCCAGCGGCAGCACGGTCTGCACCGAGCCCTTGCCGAAGGTACGGCTGCCGACCACGCGCGCACGGCCGTTGTCGCGCAGCGCKCCGGCCAGCACTTCGGAGGCGCTGGCCGAACCGGCATCGGCCAGCACCACCACCGGTGCGCCCTTGAGCAGATCGCCCGGGGTGGCATCGAAGCGTGCATCGCTGATCGAGATGCGGCCCCGGGTGCTGACGATGTTGCCCTTGTCGAGCAGGTCATCGGCCACCTGCACCGCCGCGGTGAGCAGGCCGCCGGGGTTGCTGCGCAGGTCAAGCACCACGCCCTTGAGCTTGCCGCCGGCCTGCTGCTGCAGCTGGCCGACATGCTTCTGGAAATCGGCGCCAGTGTCGGCCTGGAAGGTGCTCAGGCGGATGTACCCATAACCCGGCTCCAGCATGCGGCTGCGCACGCTGGTCACACGGATGGTCTGGCGGGTGACGGTAACGTCGAACGGCTTGGCCCTGCCTTCGCGCACCAGGGTCAGCACCACCTTGCTGCCGGCCTTGCCACGCAGCGGCTCGGTGGCCTGGATGGCACTGATCGGCTTGCCGTCGATGGCGATGATCAGGTCGCCGGCGCGGATCCCGGCGCGGGTAGCCGGGGTGTCGTCGATCGGCGAGATCACTTTGAGGCTGCTGTTGTCCGGCTGCTGCTGCAGCTCCACGCCGATACCGTCGTAGGCGCCGGTGGCCTGTTCGTCGAAGGCCTCGGCGTCTTCCTTGTCGAAATAGGTGCTGTGCGGATCCAGGTCGAGCAACAGGCCACGGATGGCCGATTGCATCAGCTTCTTGTCATCCACCGGGTCCACGTAGGCGGCGCGGACCGCGTTGTAGACCGCCACGTAGCGCCGGATTTCCTCCAGCGGCACTTTCGATGTCACCGCCTCTTCGCTGCTGGCGGCATCGCTGGCGCTGCTGGCAGCCTCGCTGGTCTGCTGCGCCCAGGACACAGCGGGCAACAGGGCCAGCAGCAAGGTGGCGGAACGGGCTACGCGCATGAAGCACTCCAGGTCGGCGGGGGACGGAAAACACGCACTGGGTGCGTCGCCCGATTATGCGCGAAGCGACGATAAATTCCCGTTGAACCCGGCGCGCATGGACAGCGCGCCGTTGGGCTGGGTGTCAGCGACGCTGCAGCCAGCTGCCCGGATCGACCGGCTGCCCGTTGCGGCGCAGCTCGAAATACAGCGCGGTCACGCCCTGTCCACCGGAGTTGCCGACCTTGGCCACCGGGTCGCCCTTCTTCACCGTGGCGCCGGCGTCGCGCAGCAGGGTGTCGTTGTGCGCGTACAGGCTCATGTAGCCGTTGCCATGGTCGACGATCAGGATCATGCCGTAGCCGGTCATCCAGTCTGAGARCACCACCGTGCCATCGGCCACGGCAGTGATCGTGCTGCCGGCAGCGGCGCCGATCAGCACGCCGCTGCTGGTGCGCCCATCGGGCAGCTTGCCGCCGTAGCGGGCCAGCAGGTTGCCCGACAGTGGCCAGCCCAGCCCGCCCACCTTCGGCGGCGGGGCCGAGGCCACGGCCGGCGGGGTCTTGCCCGGGCGCGGCGGCGGACGGGTGCCGTTGGCAGCCGCGGCTTTCTCGGCCTTGTCG
>NZ_JBFULO010000190.1:0-7151 GCF_054049855.1 Stenotrophomonas sp. P5_B8
CCGGAACACCTCACCGAACAAGCGGCGACAGCGGATGCGCTCGGCTTCCACCTCCGGATCGACCGGCTCGGCGATGAAGGCGTAGGCCAGGCCGGGGCCGGCCAGCGCCCGCCGGACGAAGGCGGTGATCGCCCGGCGCAGGCGCTCGGGGGCGGGCAATGGCTCGGCGGCAATGGCTTCAAAGATGCGCAGTTCGTGCTCGACCGCGGCGGTGAGCACCTCCACGAACAGCTCGGCCTTGGACGGGAAGTGGCGGTAAATCAACCCGGTGGAGACCCCGGCCTCCGCCGCCACGGCGGTCACCGGGGCGTTGCGGTAGCCGCCGGCGGCCACCAGCGCACGGGTCGCCAGCAGGATCCGTTCGCGGGCCCCGGCGAGGCGTTCTTCCATCAGTGCGGAGCGTTTGTAGGCCATTTGTTGATTCTATGTTCAATTTTTGAATTTGTGTTCACTTCTTCTGCAAACCCCGCTACGCTGGGCCAAATCGCCCGCGGGACGGTCCTTGCCGTCCACCTCAACCGGCGCGTCCCTTCCAGCTGTTGCGGAGTCGCCCCATGCACGTCCCGACCATGAATTTCGATCTCGGCGAAGAGATCGACCTGCTGCGCCAGAGCGTGGCCCATTTTGCCTCGGTGGAAATCGCGCCGCTGGCGGCCCAGGCCGATGAAGAGAACCTGTTCCCCAATGCGCTGTGGCGCAAGCTCGGCGAGCAGGGCCTGCTCGGGCTGACCGTGGAGGAAGAATACGGCGGCAGCGGCATGGGTTACCTGGCCCACGTGGTGGCGATGGAAGAAATTTCGCGCGTCTCCGGCAGCATCGGCCTGTCCTACGGCGCGCACTCCAACCTGTGCGTGAACCAGCTGCGCAAGAATGGCACCGAAGACCAGAAGCAGCGCTTCCTGCCCGGCCTGTGCAGCGGCGAGAAGGTCGGTGCGCTGGCGATGAGCGAACCCGGCGCCGGCTCGGACGTGGTGTCGATGAAGCTGCGCGCCGACAAGCGTGGCGACCACTACGTGCTCAACGGCAACAAGATGTGGATCACCAACGGCCCCGATGCGGACGTGCTGGTGGTCTACGCCAAGACCGACCTGGAGGCCGGTGCCAAGGGCATCACCGCGTTCCTGGTGGAGAAGGGCATGAAGGGCTTCTCCACCGCGCAGAAGCTGGACAAGCTGGGCATGCGTGGCTCCAACACCTGCGAGCTGGTGTTCGAGGACTGCGAAGTGCCGGAAGAGAACGTGCTGGGCGCGGTCGGCGGCGGCGTCAACGTGCTGATGTCCGGCCTGGATTTCGAGCGCGTGGTGCTGTCCGGTGGCCCGCTGGGGCTGATGGCCGCGGCCATGGACGTGGTGATGCCCTACGTGCACGAGCGCAAGCAGTTCGGCCAGGCCATCGGCACCTTCCAGTTGATGCAGGCCAAGCTGGCCGACATGTACGTGGGCCTCAACGCCTGCCGCGCCTATGTGTATGCGGTGGCGCGCGCCTGCGACCAGGGCCGCACCACCCGCCAGGACGCCGCCGGTGCGATCCTGTACTCGGCCGAGAAGGCCACCTGGCTGACCGGCCAGGCCATCCAGGTACTGGGCGGCAACGGCTACATCAACGACTACCCGACCGGGCGTTTGTGGCGCGATGCCAAGCTGTATGAAATCGGCGCGGGCACCTCGGAGATCCGCCGCATGCTGATCGGCCGCGAACTGTTCCAGCGCACCAAGTAAGGGCACGCCATGACCGTCTTGAGCACCCAGCTGCAACCGGGCAGCGAACTTTTCGACGCCAACCGCGCTGCGTTGCAGGCGGTGGTCGATGACCTGCGCAGCACCCTGGCGCGCACCGCGCTGGGTGGCAGCGAGGCCGCCCGCGCCAAGCACACCGCGCGCGGGAAGCTGCTGGTGCGCGATCGCATCGATGCCCTGCTTGATCCGGGCAGTGCCTTCCTGGAAATCGCGCCGCTGGCCGCGCACGGCATGTACGGCGATCCGATCCCCAGTGCCGGCGTGGTGGCCGGCATCGGCCGGGTGTCGGGCGTGGAATGCGTGATCGTGGCCAACGATGCCACGGTCAAGGGCGGCACCTACTACCCGATGACGGTCAAGAAGCATCTGCGCGCGCAGGAAGTGGCCGAGCAGAACCGCCTGCCGTGCATCTATCTGGTCGATTCGGGCGGTGCGTTCCTGCCGCTGCAGGACGAGGTCTTCCCCGACCGCGATCATTTCGGYCGGATCTTCTACAACCAGGCCAACCTGTCAGCGCAGGGCATTCCGCAGATTGCCTGCGTGATGGGCAGCTGCACCGCCGGTGGCGCCTACGTGCCGGCGATGAGCGATGAAACGGTCATCGTGCGCGAACAGGGCACCATCTTCCTCGGCGGTCCGCCGCTGGTGAAGGCGGCAACCGGCGAAGTGGTCACTGCCGAAGAACTCGGCGGCGCAGACGTGCACACGCGCATCTCCGGCGTTGCCGACCACATGGCCGACAACGACCTGCAGGCGCTGGCCCGGGTCCGCGCGATCATCGCCCAGCTCAACTGGCGCAAGCCCGAGCCGGCCCTGGCCGTGCAGGCCCCGGTTGAACCGCGCTACCCGGCCAGTGAGCTGTATGGCGTGATTCCCGCCGACACCCGCAAGCCCTACGACGTGCGCGAAGTGATCATGCGCATCGTCGACGATTCGCGATTCGACGAATTCAAGCCGCGCTACGGCGCCACCCTGGTCACCGGCTTCGCGCACCTGCACGGCTACCCGGTGGGCATCATCGCCAACAACGGCATCCTGTTCTCCGAGTCCGCGCTGAAGGGCGCGCACTTCATCGAACTGTGCACCCAGCGCGGCATCCCGCTGGTATTCCTGCAGAACATCACCGGCTTCATGGTCGGCCGCAAGTACGAACACGGCGGCATCGCCAAGGACGGCGCCAAGCTGGTAATGGCGGTGGCCTGCGCGAAGGTGCCCAAGTTCACCGTGGTGATCGGCGGCTCGTTCGGCGCCGGCAACTACGGCATGTGCGGCCGCGCCTACTCGCCCAACTTCCTGTGGATGTGGCCGAACGCGCGCATCGGCGTGATGGGCGGCGAGCAGGCCGCCAGCGTGCTGGCCACGGTCAAGCGCGACGGCATCGAAGCCAAGGGCGGGCAGTGGTCGGCCGAGGACGAGGACGGCTTCAAATCCCCGATCCGCGACCAGTTCGAGCAGCAGGGCCACCCGTATTACGCCAGCGCGCGGTTGTGGGACGACGGCGTGATCGATCCGGCCGATACGCGCCGCGTGCTGGGCCTGGCCTTGTCGGCCAGCCTCAACGCGCCGGCGCAGAAGACCGCGTTCGGTGTGTTCCGCATGTAAGGCACGCGCGGCACCGCGAGGTGCCGCCCCCTGCTCCGCCATTGGCCCGCGCCACGAGACCTCCATGTTCACCAAGATCCTGATCGCCAACCGCGGCGAAATTGCCTGCCGTGTCATCGCAACCTGCCAGCGCCTGGGCATCGCCACCGTGGCGGTGTACTCCGACGCCGACCGCAACGCGCGCCACGTGCGCCTGGCCGACGAGGCCATCGCGATCGGCCCGGCGCCCGCACGCGAGAGCTACCTGCGCGGCGACGCCATCCTGGAGGCCGCACGTCGCACCGGCGCGCAGGCGATCCACCCCGGCTACGGCTTCCTGTCCGAGAACGCCGGCTTCGCCAAGGCCTGTGCCGAGGCCGGCATCGTGTTCATCGGCCCCTCGGCCGACGCGATCCGCGCGATGGGTGACAAGAGCGCGGCCAAGGCGCTGATGCACAAGGCCGGCGTGCCACTCACGCCCGGCTACCACGGCGACGACCAGGCTCCGGACTTCCTGCGTGCCCAGGCCGATGCGATCGGCTACCCGGTACTGATCAAGGCCAGCGCCGGCGGCGGCGGCAAGGGCATGCGCCGCGTCGACGCCAGTGCCGACTTCATCGACGCGCTGGCCAGCTGCCAGCGCGAGGCGCAGTCGGCGTTCGGCAATGCGCATGTACTGGTGGAGAAATACGTCGAGCGTCCGCGCCATATCGAGATCCAGGTGTTCGGCGACAGCCACGGCAACGTGGTCTACCTGTTCGAGCGCGACTGCTCGGTGCAGCGCCGCCACCAGAAGGTGCTGGAAGAAGCCCCCGCCCCGGGCATGACGCCCGAGCGTCGCGCGGCGATGGGCAAGGCCGCCGTCGATGCGGCGCGCGCGGTCAACTATGTCGGTGCCGGCACGGTGGAATTCATCGCCGCGCCGAACGGCGATTTCTTCTTCATGGAAATGAACACCCGCCTGCAGGTGGAGCACCCGGTCACCGAGTGCATCACCGGCACCGACCTGGTGGAATGGCAGCTGCGTGTGGCCAGCGGTGAACCGCTGCCGCTGCAGCAGGAGCAGCTGCAGATCCGCGGCCATGCGCTGGAAGCGCGCCTGTACGCCGAAGACGCCGACCGCGGCTTCCTGCCGTCCACCGGCACCCTGCACCACCTGCGACTGCCGTCGGGCAGCGCGCATGTCCGCGTGGACGCCGGTGTCGAGCAGGGCGATGCGATCACCCCGTTCTACGACCCGATGATCGCCAAGCTGATCGTCTGGGACGTGGACCGCGATGCCGCGCTGCGCCGCATGCAGCAGACCCTGGCCGAGTGCGAAGTGGTCGGCGTGACCACCAATGCCGCGTTCCTGCGCCGGTTGGTGATGACCGATTCGTTCGCCACCGCCAACCTGGACACCGCGCTGATCGAGCGCGAGCAGGTTGCGCTGGCACCCAACGCGGACAATAGCGATCCGGCCTTGTGGGCGATGGCCGCCATTGCCGCGATCAGCAGCCAGGGTGCGGCCCGCATCGACGCGCGTGACCCGCATTCGCCCTGGCAGCAGCAGGACGGCTGGCGACTGGGTGCACGTGCACCGCGCACGTTGACGCTGGAGCACCGCGGCACCCAACAGTCGGTGACGGTGCAGCAGCAGGACGGCGCGTGGTCGGTGACCGTCGGCGATGCGCGCGTGATCGCCCACGGCGGCCTCGAGGGCGATGCCCTGCGCGTGCAGAGCGGTGATGCACTGCACCGCGCCCGCGTGGTGCGTGATGGCGATGCGCTGTATCTGTTCGGCAGCGAAGGCGCGCAGCGCTTCACCCTGCACGATCCGGTCAGCGAAGCGAACCAGGGCGTCGCCGACGCCGGCAGCCTGCTCGCGCCGATGCCCGGCCGCATCGTCGCCACGTCGGTGGCTCCGGGCACGAAGGTCAAGCGCGGCGCGCCGCTGCTGGTGCTGGAAGCGATGAAGATGGAGCACACCCTGCAGGCGCCGGCCGATGGCGTGGTGCAGGGGTACCGGGTGAAGGCGGGCGATCAGGTGGGGGATGGAGCGGTGCTGGTGGATTTCGAGGCGGAGTAAGCGTTACTGCCGGTGGGCCAAGCATCCAGTAGTGTGCGGCTGAGGCGTCTGATTCTTCGCGTTGTGCAACCCAGCCAGCGGTGCACGGTCGATGGATCAATCCCCGACCGCGCCCAACGCTACGTCTGCTGCACCGCCGAGAGTGCTTCCACACATGACCATCACACTTCTGGACCGCCCGTGCGCGGACGATGTCTTCCGCGCCCGGTTTGTGCCACAGCCAACGCAGGCGTGCCGATAGATAGGCCTGGCTTGGAATACCGATGCATACATGCCCCGACTGGCTGTGCATGAGCAACCTCGCCAGCATGGCGGAAATGCAACTGGCTCGAGACGCCTTGGTGAACTATCCGTCCAGCCACAGGGCCGCGATGACCGTGGTATTTCCGTTTGAAGCTGGGCAGGTCCACAGAGTCATCAAATAGCACCTCTGCTGTTCTGAGCGCATCGCGCTACACGCCTCAAGAGCCGTAGATCTGCTTCGCCGTCCAGCATCCTGGCAGCGCAGTAGATTGTTCCTGTCAGGCCCGGTCCGTCGACACCCATACACGCCCCACCGGATCCAACTCGGCGGTGGTCATGGCCTCGGCGCGCCAACCAAATCCGCACACGGCCAGCACCCCGTCAACCATCGGATCGAAACCAAGCAATCCCTCGATCTCGGATTCGTTGATGGCGGCGGTGACAAAGGCACCGAGCCCCTGCGCCGTGGCGGCGGTGTACAACGCCTGCGAGACATGCCCGACATCCAGGGTGACGGCGCGGTATGCCTTGACATGATTGCGGTACTTCCAGAAGTTGCGGCCAAACCGGCAGACCAGAACCACCATGACATGCGCGGAGGCGAACCAGTACTGCCCCGACAGCAGGCGCAGGCATAGCGCGTCCAGGTCGTCGGGTTGGGTGGTTTGGCGTCCCAGCTCGTGTGCGATGGCGTGATAGTGATAGATACCCGGCGAGAGTCCCTCCACATCCCGAGCGATGACGTAGGCCTCCAAAGGGTGGAGGCTTCCTGCCGACGGCACGTTCTTCTTCAGGAATCGCACGCCCGGCTCGGTCTCCACCTGGGCCTGCGCCATCAGTACGTTCTGCAGCATGCCGGCCAGCATGCTCAGTGGCACCGGGCGATCACGCGCGTAGTTGCGGCAGGTAGTGCGGCCTGCGAGCAGTTCTGCGACGGCGTCCGGCGCTGGCCGTGGGAGTGCTATGGCACCAGACACCCGGGCGGGTGCCTCGGCAGGCGGCTTGCCCAACTGCTGGACCAGCTCCTGCGCGGTGACCAGCCGGTTTTTCTCCATCTCGCCGGCGCTGTCTACGCCCGACCAGCGGGAGTGCCGGTGATGGATCGCGGAAAGCGCCCACCAATGCCCATCACGCACACGCTGATCGGCCTGCCTCGCCGCGACCGGCTCACCCCGCTCGGTGATCAGCAGACCTACGTCCCGCAATCCCAGCACCAAGGCAAGCTCCTCGGGCTCCTCGGGAAATGCCTGCCACTGTTCCGCACTGCTCTGAAGGAGGAACATGCAGGCGGGGACCGCCAAGGCAACAGGTTCGTCCAGATGGGCTGCGCGCACCAGCAAGCGGCGTTCGAACCCGATGCCTGTGCCACCTGCCAGCAAGTTGTCGAGCGAGAACACCGGCTGCTCATCTGGGAGGACGGCCACGGCGTAACACCGACGATACCTTGAGATGTTCATGCGTATCCTGCTGGCTGAAGGTCTGGCCGATTTTCAAAGATACCGAATCGGGATGCACATGGATAT
>NZ_JBFULO010000191.1:0-7082 GCF_054049855.1 Stenotrophomonas sp. P5_B8
GGATAGGGGTGGCACGATCGCGACCGCGCGAATACAGCCAGACCGAGCCGATGATCGCGCCCACGATCGAGGACAGCAGGATGATCGGCAGGATGCCTTTCAGCCCGCACCAGGCGCCGAGCGCGGCCAGCAATTTGAAATCGCCATGCCCCATGCCCTCCTTGCCGGTGATCTGCTTGAACAGCCACCACACCGACCAGAGCGACAGATAGCCGGCCAGCGCGCCCAGCAGGGCGGGTTTGGCGGGCATGTACAGGTTGTCGCTGGCCGCGATCAGGCCCAACCACATCAGTGGCAGGGTCAACTGGTCCGGAAGCAATTGGGTCCGCAGATCGATCCCGGACAGGGCGACCAGGAAGCAGCTCAGCACGATCGCGCCGAAGCCCTGCCAACCGAAGCCGAACTGYCAGACGCTGGCCAGCACCAGCAGGGCGGTGACCAGCTCCACCAGTGGGTACTGGATGGAGATCGGGGCGTGGCAATGCCGGCACTTGCCGCGCAGGACCAGCCAACTGAACAGCGGGATGTTCTCGAACCAGGCCAACTTGTGCTTGCAGTGCGGGCAGTGCGACGGCTCCACCACGATCCCCGGCGGCGGCGGCTCGTAGATGTCCGGCTCTTCGAGCACTTCGCGGGCGTCGCGCTTCCACTGCCAGTCCAGCCGCTTGGGCAGACGCAGGATGACTACGTTGAGGAAGCTGCCCAGGAGCAGTCCCAGACCGGCCGCGGCGGGATAGCCGAGACCGGGATGCTGGTCGAGAAATGCCATTGTTACCTTAGCCGACGACGGCGCCGAGTTTGAAGATGGGCAGGTACATGCCGATGACCATGCCGCCGACGATGGTACCAATGAACACCATGATCATCGGCTCCAGCAGGCTGCTGAGGGCATCAACGGCGTTGTTGACCTCCTGCTCGTAGTACTCGGCCACCTTGAACAGCATGGTGTCCAAGGCGCCGGCTTCTTCGCCGATGGCGGTCATCTGCACCACCATGTGCGGGAACAAGTTGACCTGTTTCATAGCCATGTTGACTGGGTAACCGACCGACACGTCATCACGCATGCGCAGCACTGCCTCTTCATACACCTTGTTACCGGTGGCACCAGCAACAATGCCCAGAGCTTCGACCAGCGGCACACCAGCCTTGAACGTCACGGCGGTAGTGCGGGCGAAGCGGGCGATGGCGCTGTTGTTCATGATCTGGCCGATGACAGGCACCTTCAGGATCAGGCGATCCATGGTGTGTTGCATCGACGGGGATCGCTTGTAGGCGTAGATGAACCCAGCGATAGAGCCGCCCACAATCAGGAGCATTAGCCACCAGTAAGAGAGCATGAATCGAGATGCGGCAACGATCAGCTGGGTGAAGGCCGGCAATTCCGCGCCGAACCCCTTGAATACTTCCTCGAATTGCGGAACCACGAACATCAGCAAAATTGCGCTGACAACCAGCGCCACGACCACCACCATTGCGGGATAAAACAGGGCCTTCTTGATCTTGCCCTTGAGAGCTTCAATGTTCTCTTTGTAAGTGGCGACGGTATCGAGCACTGTCTCCAGCACACCGGCGCCTTCACCTGCGCGAACCAGATTGCGGTACAGCTCGTCGAATTGCACGGGATGGCGGCTGATGGCCTCATGCAGCGAKGACCCGCCCTCGATATCGGTGCGGATGGTATCGACCAGCTTTTTCATCCGCGGGTTTTTGTGGCCGCTGCCAATGATCTCGAGTGCGCTGACGATGGGAACGCCCGACTTCATCATGGTCGCCATCTGGCGACTGAAGAATGAGATGTCCTTGGCGCCAACTGCCTTACCAGCTGAACCGAATAGCGGCTTTGGCTTCGGCTTGACCACACTGGGCATGATGCCTTGGCGGCGAAGTTCGGCACGCAGCAGGTTTGCATTTTTGGCAGGCTGTTCGCCCTTCATCTTCACGCCACGCTTGTCGGTCCCCTCCCAGACAAACGGCTGTAGCTCCATGGTGCTTCGCGCCACGGGCTGTTTCTTGATTGCACTACGGCTAACAGACATACAGGGCTCCCCAGCCACACCATCCCCAGGCGGGCTATCTCGGCGCATGGTAGCCGGTTCCGGCCGTGGGTGGCATCCCCGGGGCTGTCTAAATCTCGACTCTGCTCCCGGACAGGGGCGGTCAGAAGGTGACGCAACACGTCACATTGTCTGATCGGTCGCAGTTTTCTGTGCGGGGGGTTCCAATCCTGAAGATTGCTGCCATCATTGCGCCGGGGAATGCTGGGGAGCATTGCTGAGCAGTTGGCACGCATCCTGCTTTGATCCACCCGCACGGGCGTCCGCCTTGCTCAACCGGTATGCCGGTCAGGCCTCGTCCCAGTGTCCAATCACCACCTACCTCTAGGGGATGTACTCATGAAGAAGCAGCAGGGCTTTACCCTCATCGAACTGATGATCGTCGTCGCGATCATCGCCATCCTGGCCGCCATCGCGCTGCCGGCCTACCAGGACTACACCGTCCGTGCCCGCGTTTCCGAAGCAGCTGTCATCGCTGCCGGCGCCAAGGTTACCGTGGCTGAGAACATCGCCAACAACGGTGGCGCGCTTCCGGCCAATGCCTGCCTGGGCGTTGATACCGCTATCCCGGCTGGTAACCCGAATGTCGAATCGATGAAGTGCGACGAAGGCACCGGTGCCCTGGAAGTGACCATGACCGCTGACAAGGGCAAGGGCACGATTCTGACCTACACCCCGACCGCTCAGACGGGCGCTGTTGGCACCACCTGGCGTTGCGTTGGCAGCGGCAGCGAAGCCAAGTACTACCCGGCTGAATGCCGTTCGTAATTCGTAGCGAAAGCTAGCGAGAAGGAACCCCGCCTTGGCGGGGTTCTTTTTTATCTGGCACGAAATATGCGTGCTGGTAGAACAGATTCAATGCCGAATGGGGAGGCATGCGTGAGAACGGAGACGGGGTTTACGCTGATTGAGTTGATGATCGTGGTGGCGATCATCGCAATACTTGCTGCGGTCGCGTTGCCGGCCTACCAGGATTACGTCATCAGGGCGAGAGTCTCGGAGGCACTCCTGCTCGCTTCCTCGGCGAAGGTGACAGTGACCGAGAACGTGAACAACATCAACGTACTTGACGCCACCGCTTGCTCTGGCGTTCACGAGCAGACGACTGCGACGCGGAACGTGTTGTCCATGAATTGCTCCGGTAGTGGCGTGATTACGGTCGAGACGACGGAAAAGGCGGGTTCCGTGACTCTTCTGCTGCAGCCCAGCTACAATCCCAATGAAGTCATCCGCTGGCGATGTGTCAGAACGGCGGGCGACAACAAGCATGTTCCTTCGGAATGCAGATCCACGTAGGAAGCCAGTCACGGTGCTAGGTGGCGGGCTGTTTGGGTCGGCTCGATTCTCCAGTAATTTCCCTTGGTGCCAAAAATGAACGCCGTTGCCACTGCCAATCTAGTCGGTATTACCGGCATCGCCCGGCGCTTGGTCCAGGACGGCGCCCTGGACGAAGCTGGTGCCCGCGACGCCATGGCCAAGGCCGGCGCGGCCAAGCAGCCGCTGCCTCAGTGGTTTGCCGAAAAAAAGCTCGTCACTGCCGCCCAGCTGGCAGCCGCCAACGCACTCGAGTTCGGCATGCCGTTACTGGATGTCTCGGTGTTCGACAGCAGCCAGAGCGCCATCAGCCTGGTCAGCGAAGAACTGCTGCGCAAGCACCGCGTGCTGCCGCTGTTCAAGCGCGGCGGCAAGCTGTTCATCGGTACCAGCGACCCGACCCATTCGCTGGATGAGATCAAGTTCCACACCAACCTGGTGGTGGAGCCGATCCTGGTCGATGAGGACCAGATCAAGCGCACCCTGGAGCAGTGGCAGTCCAAGCACGACACGCTCGGTGGCAGCCTGGGCGGCGACGATGACGGCATGGGCGACCTGGATGTGTCGGCCGGCGACGAGGAAGGTGGTTCGACCGACTCCGGCGTGGATGCCAAGGGCGATGACACGCCCGTGGTGAAGTTCGTCAACAAGGTGTTGATCGACGCGATCCGCAAGGGCGCGTCGGACATCCATTTCGAGCCGTATGAAGACGACTACCGCGTGCGGTTCCGCATCGACGGCCTGCTCAAGAACGTGGCCAAGGCCCCGGTCAAGCTCAACCAGCGCATCGCCGCGCGCCTGAAGGTGATGTCGCAGTTGGACATCGCCGAAAAGCGCGTGCCGCAGGATGGTCGCATCAAGCTCAACCTATCCAAGACCCGGCAGATCGACTTCCGCGTCAGTACGCTGCCAACGCTGTTCGGCGAAAAGATCGTGCTGCGTATCCTGGATGGCAGCGCAGCCAAGCTCGGTATCGACAAGCTGGGTTACGAGGCCGCGCAGCAGAAGCTGTTCCTGGATGCTATCCACAAGCCCTACGGCATGGTGCTGGTGACCGGCCCGACCGGTTCGGGCAAGACGGTGTCGCTGTATACGGCACTGGGCATCCTCAACGATGAAACGCGCAACATCTCCACGGCCGAAGACCCGGTGGAAATCCGCCTGCCCGGCGTCAACCAGGTGCAGCAGAACGTCAAGCGCGGCATGACCTTCGCCGCAGCACTGCGCTCGTTCCTGCGCCAGGATCCGGACATCATCATGGTCGGCGAAATCCGCGACCTGGAAACCGCCGAGATCGCGATCAAGGCCGCGCAGACCGGCCACATGGTGCTGTCCACGCTGCATACCAATGATGCGCCGCAGACCATCGCGCGTCTGATGAACATGGGCATTGCCCCGTTCAACATCACCAGTTCGGTGACGTTGGTGATTGCCCAGCGCCTGGCGCGGCGGCTGTGCAACAACTGCAAGCGGCCCATCACCTTGCCGGCCAACGCGTTGCTGGCCGAAGGCTTCACCCAGGCTCAGGTCGATGCCGGCATCACCCTGTACGAGGCGGTCGGCTGCGAAGAGTGCACCGAGGGCTACAAGGGCCGTACCGGTATCTACCAGGTGATGCCGATGAGCGAGGAGATTTCGGTGATCGTGCTGGCCGGCGGCAATGCGATCCAGATTGCCGAGGCCGCGCAGCGTGCCGGGGTCAATGATCTGCGCCAGTCGGCGCTGGTGAAGGCGGCGGCGGGAACGACCAGCCTGGCTGAAATCAATCGCGTCACCAAGGATTGACGAGTTGGTCCGGTTGAACGCAAAAGGCCCGCGGATGCGGGCCTTTTCATGTGCGGGGAACGCCGACAAAAGGGTAGCGCCAGGCCATGTCTGGCTGTCGCGGCGCCCGCCGCGCGCGGTGAGTTGGGGGTGTCCGGATCGAAGAGCAGCCACCCATGGGGCGGCTCCACCGCGGTTGTCGCGCGGCGTCAGATGGCGCAGCAGCGTAGTGGGTTGTCGCGCGAGGTCAGATAGCGCGGCAGCGTAGCGGGTTGTTGCGCGAGGTCAGATTGCGCAGCAGCGTAGCGGGTCATCGCGCGAGGTCAGATGGCGCGGCACCCATCGGGGCAGTCGCGCGTGGCGGAATGGATCAGCCCCCATGAACCTCAATCCATCCCCAACTTCTTCAACTTGTACCGCAGCGCCCGGAACGTAATCCCCAACTGCGCCGCCGTCCTTGTCTTGTTCCAGCGGTTCTCCTCCAGCGCCTTCTGGATCGCGGTGCGCTCCATCTGTTCGATGTAGGAGGGCAGGGCACCGTTGCCGGCCGGCAGGTCGACCACGGCTTCTTCCACCGCGGCATTACTGCCGGGGCGCAGGCCGCCGTGCTGGGGCAGGCGCAGGTCGCTGGCGCCGATGCTGTCGGTTTCGGCCAGCGCGAGGGCGCGCTCCAGGATGTTCTCCAGTTCGCGGACGTTGCCGGGGAAATGGTATTGGGCCAGCGCATCCAGGGCGGACGGCGCCAGCAGCGGCGTGGGCCGTTCATGGGTGCGGGCCAGGCGCGCCAGGATCGAGGCGGCCAGTTGCGGCAGGTCGCTGCGGCGCTCGCGCAGCGGCGGTACGCGCAGTTCGATCACGTTGATGCGGTAGTAGAGGTCGTGGCGGAAGCGCCCGTCCTCGACCAGTTCGCCCAGGTCCTTGTGGGTGGCCGAGAGGATGCGCACATCCACCGGTACCTCGGTGGCCGAGCCGACCGGGCGGATCGATTTTTCCTGGATGGCGCGCAGCAGCTTGACCTGCATCTGCAGCGGCAGTTCGGCCACTTCATCCAGGAACAGGGTGCCGCCGTGCGCGGCCTGGAACAGGCCCGGCTTGTCGACGTGGGCGCCGCTGAAGCTGCCCTTCTTGTGGCCGAAGAACTCGCTTTCCATCAGCTCGGACGGGATCGCGCCGCAGTTGACCGGTACGAAGGTGCCGGCGGCGCGGGCGCTCTGTGCGTGGATGGTACGTGCCACCAGCTCCTTGCCGACGCCGGACTCGCCGAGGATGTAGACCGGCGCCTGGCTGCGCGCGACCTTGGCGATGGTGCCGCGCAGGGCGTCCATGGCCGGCGATTCGCCGAGCAGGCGCGCGGCCTGGTCGCTGGCCAGTGCGGCCGGCACGACGCGTTCACTGTTGTTGAGTTCCAGGGCGTGCTTGACCAGCCCGCGGAGGACCGAGATGTCCACCGGCTTGCTGACGAAGTCGAAGGCACCGGCCTTCAGCGCTTCCACGGCCAGGTCCATGCTGCCGAAGGCGGTGATCATCGCCACCGGCGTGCGCGGGTAGTGCTGGGCGATCTCGGTGACCAGCTCGATGCCGTTGCCGTCGGGCAGGCGCATGTCGGTGATGCACAGGTCGTAGGGATTGCTGGCCAGCAGCTCGCGGGCTTCAGCGAGGTTGGCTGCGGTACTGATACGCAGGCCCATGCGGCCCAGGGTCAGTACCAGCAGTTCGCGGATGTCACGTTCGTCGTCGACGACGAGGGCGCTGCGGGTTTCGTTCATATGGGGGGAAGATAGCCGAGGGCGGTTGGATCCGACAAATGTTTGACGCATGTGGCGACCCGCAGCGACGGTGCCTGCCGTGAACGGTTCATTGCGGCAGCAGAGTGTGCGGGCCGGCCAGGCCTGGCCCATGAGATCCGCAACCCGCTGGCGGCGATCAACTACGCCGCCCAGCTGCTGGAGG
>NZ_JBFULO010000192.1:0-7065 GCF_054049855.1 Stenotrophomonas sp. P5_B8
AACATGGGCCACGCCGCGCACGGCGGCACCGACAAGACGCCCCGGCACCCGCCCAGTGAGAAGGGCAACCCGCTGGTCGACATGCAGAGCATGGCCACCGCTCCCAAGCTCGACGATCCCGGCATCGGCCTGCGCGACAACGGCCGCACCGTGCTCACCTACGCCGCGATGCACAGCCTGTTCGACGATCCCGATGGCCGCGAACCCGGCCGCGAGGTCGAGCTGCACCTGACCGGCCACATGGAAAAGTTCAGCTGGTCCTTCGACGGCATCCCGTTCGCCAGCGCCGCACCGCTGCGCCTGAACTACGGCGAGCGCATGCGTATCGTGCTCGTCAACGACACCATGATGCAGCACCCGATCCATCTGCACGGAGTATGGAGCGACCTGGAAAACGCCGACGGCGCGTTCCAGCTGCGCAAGCACACCGTCGACATGCCGCCCGGCACCCGCCGCACCTATCGCGTGCGCGCCGATGCGCTGGGCCGCTGGGCCTACCACTGCCACCTGCTGTACCACATGGAAGCGGGCATGATGCGCGAAGTGAGGATCGAAGAATGAGCCGTTCTCCGATTGTCACGACGTCGATCCTGACCAGCGCGCTGCTGCTGGCGCTCTCCGCCCCGGCGTGGGCGCAGTCGCACGCAGGCCATGCCATGATTCCGCCGCCCGGCACCGATGCGCCGACGGTCGATGAAGATACGGTGGATCACGCCAGCATGGGCCACGGCCAGATGGACCATTCAAAAATGGATCACGGCGCCATGGACGACGGCCGGATGGACCACTCGAAGATGGATCACGGCAGCATGGATCACGGCCAGATGGATCCTGCGCCGACCCGCCACGGTGACGCCGATCATTCGACGATGGACCACGCCGCGATCGGCCACGGCCCGGCCAAGCCGCCGGCACCCGACACCCCACGGGAACCGATCCCGACGGTGACCGATGCCGACCGCATCGCCGCCTTCCCTGCGATCGAACACGGTGCGATGGAACACCCGCCCGAGATCCACAGCATGCTGCTGGTCAACCGGCTGGAGCACTGGGACGGCAAGCACGGCAACGGCCAGGCCTGGGAAGCCAGCGGCTGGGTCGGTGGCAACATCCACCGGGTGTGGCTGCGCAGCGAAGGCGAGCGCAGCGGTGGACGCACCGACTCGGCCAACCTGGACGTCCTGTATGGCCGCAGCGTGTCGCCGTGGTGGGACGTGCTGGTCGGTGCCCGGCAGGAACTCGGTCGCGGCGATTCGCGCACCTGGGCCGCGGTCGGCATCCAGGGGCTGGCGCCGTACAAGTTCGAGACCTCGGCCACGGCCTATGTCGGCCAGAGCGGTCAGGTCGCCGCTACCGTGGAAGTGGAATACGAGCTGCTGCTGACCAACCGGCTGATCCTGCAGCCGCTGGTGGAGGCCACGTTCACCGCCGAGGACGAACCGCGTTACGGCAACGGCAGCGGCCTGAACAAGGTCGAGGCCGGGCTGCGCCTGCGCTACGAGTTCAACCGTCGCTTCGCCCCGTACGTCGGCATCAGCCACGAACGCCTGTTCGGCGATACCGCCGATTATCACCAGGCCGCCGGCGAACGCGCCCGCGACACCCGCTGGGTGGCCGGCGTGCGTGTCTGGTTCTAAGCCAAAAAAAGATCCCGGGCGCGGCGGGCGCCCGGGATAACAGGGGTCGTGCATGCCGGATCCGACGGGCCCATCCGGGGCGTCACAGGCTGCCGCGCGCGGCGCGGTCGTCGCCTGTCCGACACCCGGGCGCCTTGCTCGTTGGCTGTCCCGGGTAATGATGTGATGCGCGGGAAAGCAGGTTCCGCCATCCCGCCCGTGGTTTTCGCTCCCGTTGGCCGCGATGGCGTACGCTGCCGGGCCATCCACTGCGCCTGCGCCCATGTCCCTGCAGATCCGCCGCGCCACCCCCGCCGATGCCGAGGCCGTCTCGGCGATCGCTGTCGCCACCTATACCGAAACCTTTGGCGATTCGTATCCGCCGCAGGATCTRCAGGCGTTCCTGCACGACCACTACAGCGCGGGCCCGCAGCGGCAGGAGCTGGAGGATCCACGCAGCGCGGTGTGGCTGCTGGAAGACGCCGGCCAGGCCGTGGGCTATCTGGCGGCGGGCGCCAACACCCTGCCGCATGCCGATGCAGTCCCCGATGATGTCGAGCTCAAGCGCCTGTACGTGCTGGCCAGCCATCAGGGCGGCGGCCACGGCGCGCGGCTGATGGACGCGTTCCTGCAGTGGCTCGATGAACCGCGACGCCGCACCCTGTGGGTGGGCGTGTGGTCGGAGAATTTCGGGGCGCAGCGCTTCTATGCGCGCTACGGCTGTGTGCAGGTCGGCACGTACGACTTCGTGGTCGGCGACAGCCGCGACCTGGAGTTCATCCTGCGCCGGCCCTGATCGACAGGCCCGGCGCGCCGGCTCAGAAGTCGAACAGGTCCGACAGGAAACTCTCTTTTTTCTTCTTGCGGTAGCCCTGCTGGTCACCGTACTGCTGCTGACCCAGATGGCGGGTATCGCGATGCTGCACCGCCGGCGACGGTGCCTGCGGCGGCGCAACGGCGGCACGCACGGGCGCGGCCGCATCGGTGGAGCGCTCGATGATCTTGTCCAGCTCGCCACGGTCCAGCCACACCCCACGGCACTGCGGGCAGTAATCGATTTCAATGCCCTGCCGCTCGGACATCACCAGCGCCTGGGTCTTGCATACGGGGCATTGCATCGTTGTGCATCCTCATCCTGTTCCAGCCCCGACTGTACCTGCATGTGGATGACTGAAACGCAACACGCCAAGGCCATGACCATCGGCACCGGGACTTCCGGCGCGCGCCCCTGGCCCGACGCGGGGGCAGACTTTCCCCCTGTCTACAGGGATCGTCGCCGCCATGCCTTCATCCACTTCGCCCCGCGGGTGGGCTTCGCTGCTGGCCCTGTTGGGCGTGGCCATCGGCCTGAACCTGCGCGATCTCAGTGCCGCCGCCGGCCTGCCCATACCGCGCCTGCCGATGCCGTTCGGCGGCTGCCTGCTCGACAACCTGCTGGCGGTGCTGACGGCCGTGCTGCTGGCCGCGCTGCTGAAGCCGCGTGACCTGCCGCTGGCCGACAGCCTGGGCCTGCGCTGGCACGGCGCACGCGGTCCGGTGCTGGTGCTGCTGGCCACGCTGCCGTGCTGGATCGGCCTGGCCGCGCTCGGCCGGCTGGACACCGCACCGGCGCCGCTGACACTGCTCATGCTCGCGTTCGTGTTCCCACTCGCCGAAGAAATCCTCTACCGCGGCCTTGGCTTCATCTTCCTGGTGCGGGTACTGCACTGGCCGGCCTGGCTGGCGGCCCTGCCACAGGCGCTGATGTTCGGCGCCGTGCACTGGCTGGGTGCCGGCGGCCTGGACGGGGGCGCCACCGCCCTGCAGATCCTGGCATTGATCATCGTCGGCGGGCTGGCGTTTGCCTGGTTGAACCATCTGGACCGGCTCACGTTGTGGAGCGGCCTGGCCCTGCACGTTTCGCTCAACCTGGCCTGGAACCTGTTCATCCTCGATGAGGCGATGGCACTTGACTGGAAGGTCACCGCGCTGCGCCTGGCCGCCGTGGCAATGGCCGTGCTCACCCTGGCCTGTTGGCTGTGCCCTCCCGCGCAGGCTGCGCGTTAGCCAGCCGCCGCGTGCACGATCTCCTCACCGCGGCCCCCCGCATAATTGCGCGCCCTTTCCGCCCCAGCCCCAAGGAACACCGCGTCATGTTGTTGTCCAAGCGCCACGTCGCACCACGCGTGCTGTTGATCGAAGACACCGAAGACACCCGCGAGCTCAGCCGCATGGCGCTGGAAAGCCAGGCCTGCGACGTTGCCGCCGTGAGTTCGGCCGAAGCCGCGCTGGGCCTGCTGCTGGCCGGCGAGCGATTCGACCTGGTGTTCACCGATGTCTGCCTGGGCGGCCTGAGCGGGATCGACGCGGCCGAGCGGATCAAGGCGTTCCAGCCCAGCCTGCCGGTGCTGGTCACCTCCGGGCTGGACCCGGCCACGGTCACCGCGCGGCTGCGGCCCGGCATCCATTTCCTGCCCAAGCCCTATTCCATGAGCGAACTGCTGGACGCCATCCGCGCCTGCTTCGGCGACATGGAAACCGGGCAGGCCGCCTGAGGCGCGCACCCGATCAGTGGCGAGGCTTATAGCTCTTGTTGCCTGACGGCGTCAGGCAGTAACGGCCGCCACGCGGGCCCGTGCACAGCAGACCTGCGCTGCACGGACAGCTGCCCGCCGCGGCCGGGGCCGAGGGTGCGAACCGCGCGCCGCTGGCATTGACTGCGGCGCTGCACACCTTCTTCGAGGCACTGATCGAGCCATCGTTGCAGACAAACTGGCCTGCCGCACAGTGCGAGATCCCGCCCTTGCGACCGGAGCAGGGCGTGTTGCCCGCGTGCGCAGCCGCGCTGGCCATGCAAGCCAGCACTAAAAGCCAGGCCATGACGCTGCGTCGTCCGTGACCCACCATCCCGGCCCCCTGTGGCCACCGCAGCGTTGTGCCGCGGGGAAAGCCTACGCTTTCATCCGGTTTTCATCCATGGATGGCATCGTTCGCATGTGCCCTCTCCTGCCGGAACCGCACCATGCAGACCCGCCTCCTGCTGACCGCCCCCCTGCTGTTGGCCGCCGTGCTGTCGGACGCGCGCGCCGATGACTTCGTCACCTGCGAAAGCCGCGACAACCGCTACCAGTCCTGCCCACTACCTCGCGCCGGCTATGTCACCCTGGACCGCAAGCTGTCCGGCGCCGACTGCCGACAGGGCCGCAGCTGGGACTACGACCGCCGCGAGGTCTGGGTGGACGATGGGTGCAGAGGCTCGTTCCGCGTCCACGACGGTGGCGCGCGCCACGATGATGACGACCACGACAACCACGATGCCAAGGTTGCCGCCGGCGTGCTGGTCGGCGCGGCGATCCTGGGCGCGCTGGTACACAACGCCAACAAGCAGGACGACCGCTACAGCGACGATAACTACCAGGGCGCACGGCATACCTCGTACGTCCCCAGCTGGATGACCGGCGAGTTCGAGGGCTACAACCCGATCTACGGCGCCGACATCCGCATGCGCATCGACAACGACGGGCGCATGTCCGCGCAGGCGCGCGGACAGAATCTGTCCGGCTGGGTCAACGGCGGTCAGCTCAATGTCGGCGGCAGCGTGTTCGACGTCAGCCAGAGCCGCGATGGCTTTGTCACCACCGAAGTTGGCGACCGGCAGAACGAAGTGCGCTACCGCCGCGTGCGCTGACGACGGCCGACGGTCGCCAGGAGACCGCCGGCCACACGCGTCACCCGGCGGCCTTGCAGCTCATCGTGGTGCCGTAGAAATCCAGCGTGGCCTCACCCTGATGTTCCCAGAACTCCACGCCCTCGCGGGTGTAACGGCTGCCGCTGGCGGCCTGGGCCGGGAAGACGATTGCCTGGTCCCTGCCCCAGCTGACCACCGCCGCCTGCGGATCCAGTTCGTTGTAGAACATCACGCTCACCGGCTTGCTGGCGTCATCGCACTGGTACTTCACCGGCGTCGGTGCGGGCACGCCGCCACTGCCGATGTTCAGTTCAACGATCCGGGTCTGGTAGGACTCGACCAGGCAGCGGTGGCGGTCCACGGCCTGCCAGCAGGCATCGCGCCCTTTCACCCAGCCGCGCTGTTCGGCCGCGATATCCAGTTCGTCCGGGCTGGTCTGCACGCGCTTGTAGAGGGCCGCCAGTTGGCGGTCCAGCGCGGCCAGACGGGCATCACCACAGACCAGCTTCTCCGACTCGGACTGCGCCTTGGCGCAATCGAATGACGGCGGCTGCAGGGTCGGCTCGGCTGCCGTGGCGGGGGCCGCGGTGGTCGGCGCGGGCGTCGTTGCGGCATCTGGCGCGGGTGCGGGCGTGGCGGTATCGGACGGCGCAGGTTTGGAACAGGCCGCGAGCGCAAGCGCCCCCACCCCAAGCAGGACGAAACGGTTCATGGCACCTCCAACATCAGTGAGCAAAAAGACGTCCTATTGTGCGCCCCGCAAGGCCAGCGTGGTGTGCACGATCGCCTCGTTCAGGGCGTGGACGGTACAGGTGGAAACAGCACGCGCAGTGCCTGCAACGCGGCAGGATGGTAGAGGGTCTGGTGCGTTTCGGCGGGCATCGGCAGGTAATGCACGCGTACACCGGGCACCTTGCCACTCACCTGCGCGCTGAACCTTGCACTGGCCCTGGCAATGTCGGGCTGGCTGCTGCTGGCCACGAACAGCTGCTTGCCTTGCGTCGCGTGCGCGGTGAGCAACGCCACAGCGTCATCGGCCAACTGTCCACGGTTCCACCACAGGCTCGGATCCAGCGCGATGTAGCTGTCGAACAGATCCGGCTCGCGCAGCAGGGTTTCCACCACGAACAGCCCGGCCAGCGATTCGCCGATGATCGCGGTCTCATCCGTGGTTGCATAGCGCTGGTGTACCTGCGGCATCAGCTCGGTACGCAGGAAGCGCCGGAACGCGCTCGACCCGCCCACGCGCGGTGCGATCTTCCGATCCTCCGGCACGTCGGTAGGCCCGGTCATGTCGCGGCGACGCTCGGTGTTCTCGATGCCGATCAGCAGGAACGGGCGCATGCCCGCATTGCCGACCAGCACCTGGATCAGGCCGGCCACGTGCAGGAAGTCTTCGCCGATTCCGCCATCGGGCATGTACAGCACCGGCAGCGGCTGGCCTGCGGGTACGTTCCAGGCGCTTGGCCGGTAGACCGTGATCCGACGGGTTTCGCCCAGCACCTTCGAGTCGAGGGTGAAGGTCTCTCCGATCACCAGCGGCATGGCGGTGGACGCGCCTGCAGCGATGCCACGCTCGCCAGCGCGCGACACCGATGCCAGCACCATCAGCATGCAGAACAGCGCAAGGCGCATTGGGGTCCACCGCGCGCTACCTCTCAGGAATCCTGACACCTGTCGCCTTCGTTCATCGCATGGCCCATGGCCGGAACCGCATTATGCGCGACCGCATTCAGCCCGACGTTGCCGTGCCGCAACAATGAATGGCAGGCCGCGTCACGC
>NZ_JBFULO010000193.1:0-7009 GCF_054049855.1 Stenotrophomonas sp. P5_B8
GGCCACCGCCGAGGAGAGCATCCAGGTGCCCAGCGTCGGCGATCGTCCGCCGCGCCGGATGCCGCGCCACGCACTGGCCCAGGCGGTGCAGGGCCGTTACGAGGAAATTTTCGAGATGGTGCAGGCCGAACTGCGCCGTTCCGGTTTCGAGGAACTGGTGCGTGCCGGCATGGTGCTCACCGGGGGTGCCTCGAAGATGGAAGGCGTGGTCGAACTGGCCGAGGAAATGCTGCAGATGCCGGTACGCGTTGGCATCCCGCAGCACGTTACCGGGCTGGGCGAAGTGGTCGGCAATCCGGTCCACGCCACCGGCGTAGGCCTGCTGCTGATGGGCAGCCAGATCGAACACCCGCGCCGTCCGTCGCTGCCCACCGGGCGCGCCGGCAGCATGTTCAAGAAACTCAAGACCTGGTTCCGCGGCGAATTCTGAGCGCGGTACTGACACGCAGTACACATGCAACACGCGATAAGCATTTCCCGAAAATTCCACGCAGTCCACGCAACACCGGCAACACCACGCAGTGCGAAGTAACTGGAACACAGGCAACACCGCGGCCCCCCGGCCGTTCATTGAAGCAGGCAACACGGCCGCAACCGGTGCGAACCGGCCAGGGCAAACCAACTACAACTCGCCGGCACGACGGTGGGGGAGGACAGGAGAAGGAATCTCCAACGCCCCCGTCCCGCGTAAACGGCATCAAGAGGACACGGACATGGCGCATTTCGAACTGATTGAAAAGATGGCACCCAATGCGGTGATCAAGGTGATCGGCGTGGGCGGCGGCGGCGGCAACGCCGTGGCGCACATGGTCAGCACCAGTGTGGACGGCGTGGAATTCATCACCGCCAACACCGACTCGCAGGCCATCAAGAATTGCGGTGCCAAGCTGCAGCTGCAGCTGGGTACCAACGTCACCAAGGGCCTGGGCGCCGGCGCGAATCCGGAAGTGGGCCGCCAGGCCGCGCTGGAAGACCGCGAGCGCATCATGGATGCCCTGCAGGGTGCGGACATGGTGTTCATCACCGCCGGCATGGGCGGCGGCACCGGCACCGGCGCCGCGCCGGTGGTTGCACAGCTGGCCAAGGAGATGGGCATCCTGACCGTCGCCGTGGTCACCAAGCCGTTCCCGTTCGAAGGCCGTCGCCGCATGCAGGTCGCGCTGAAGGGCATCGAGGAACTGAGCCAGCATTGCGATTCGCTGATCACCATCCCCAACGAAAAGCTGATCACCGTGCTGGGCCGCAACGCCACCATGATCCAGGCCTTCCGTGCCGCCAACGACGTCCTCCAGGGCGCCGTGCAGGGCATCGCCGACCTGATCGTGCGTCCGGGCCTGATCAACGTCGACTTCGCCGACGTGCGCACCGTCATGTCCGAAATGGGCCTGGCGATGATGGGCACCGGCACCGCCCGTGGCGATGACCGCGCCCAGGCCGCCGCCGAAGCCGCCATCCAGAACCCGCTGCTGGACGATGTGAACCTGGCCGGTGCCAACGGCATCCTGGTCAACATCACCGCCGGCGCCGACTTCACCATGGCCGAGTTCGACGAGATCGGCCGCACCATCGATGGCTTCGCTTCCGAAGACGCCACCGTGGTGGTCGGTACCGTGCTGGATCCGGATATGCAGGACGAAGTCCGCGTGACCGTGGTCGCCACCGGCCTGAACCGTGCCGTGGCTGCCAAGACCCAGCGTCCGGGCGAGCGCGCGCCGATCAAGCTGGTCCGCAACGCCACCACCGGCCAGCCGGAGTTCGGCGAGTTCGACACCGGCGGCGATGCCGTGTCCAAGGCCGTCGGCGGCATGGGCATGGGGATGGGCCTGCGTCGTCCCAGCGCGGACACCGTGGCTCCGTCGGCGCCGTCGTCCTCGGGCCCCGCGGCTGCTGAACTGCCCAACGATTACCTGGACATCCCGGCGTTCCTGCGCCGCCAGGCGGACTGACGCGTGCATGCCGGGGTCTTGTCCTCCCCGGTTGACGCCTCCATGTCCCTTGCTGCCGGGCCAGGATCGGCCCGGCAGTCTGCCGCCTTCGTGCCTCGGCACGTGTGTGCGGCGCTGCCCGTCTTTCGGTTCAGAAAGGGGGAGCGGTAGTGCGTGTTATTCTTGTTTGTCACCGTCGCGCTGACCGCGCGCTTTCCCGGTCCTGCTCCCCATGATTCCGCAACGAACCCTCAAGAACACGATCCGCGCCACCGGCGTTGGCCTGCACAGCGGTGACAAGGTCTACATGACCCTGCGCCCGGCACCGGTCAACCATGGCATCGTGTTCCGGCGGGTCGATCTGGAACCGGTGGTGGAAGTGCCCGCGCGCGCGGACCTGGTCACCGAAGTCACCCTGTGCACCGGGCTGACCTACCACGACGCCAAGATCCAGACCGTCGAACACCTGATGTCGGCCCTGGCCGGCCTGGGCGTGGACAACATCATCGTGGAATTGTCCTCGGCCGAGCTTCCGATCATGGACGGCTCTTCCGGTCCGTTCGTGTTCCTGCTGCAGTCGGCAGGCATCGCCGAGCAGGACGCACCCAAGCGCTTCATCCGCATTCTCAAGACCGTGGAAGTGACCGAAGGCGACAAGGTCGCCCGCTTCGAGCCCTACGAGGGCTACAAGCTCGGTTTCACCATCCAGTTCGATCATCCGATGATCCCGGCCAAGCAGTCCCGCGCCGAGATCGAGTTCTCCACGGCCGCCTACACCAAGGAAATCTCCCGCGCTCGCACCTTCGGCTTCATGCGCGACCTGGAGTACATGCGCGAGCGCAACCTGGGTCTGGGCGGGTCGATGGACAACGCCATCGTGCTCGACGAATTCCGTGTGCTCAACGACGACGGCCTGCGCTACGCCGACGAGTTCGTGCGCCACAAGATCCTCGACGCGATCGGCGACCTGTACCTGGCCGGTGGCCAAGTGCTGGGTGCCTACGAAGGCTTCAAATCCGGCCATGCGCTCAACAACAAGCTGGTGCGGGCCCTGATGGCYGATGCCAGCGCCTGGGAGTGGGTCAGCTATGACGCGGCGGCGGCCACGGCCCCGGTCGTTTACAGTGTCCCGGCCTACGCCTGATCTTCCGCAATCCATTGAATCTATTGAAAAACAAACGGCGCCCAAGGCGCCGTTTCGCGTTTCCGGGTCGAACCCGCTGGTTTCTTGACGTCGATGAACCATTGGCCGACGTGGGTCACGGATTTGTGAACCTGATCGAGGTTCTTGCTGAATTTAACGCAAATTTAATAAAAGACTAACGACTGGGCGACGTTCCGCGGCTACGATGCAGGCCGGTTCCCTGACAAGTTCACATGTTCGTGACGCGTCGGGGAAGGGGCCGGATGCCCCGATGCCTTCAGGATTTGGAGAGGTCCATGTCCTTCAGGCAAGCCAACGCGTCGCGTAGCCCTTTGTGCGTGGCGGCTGAAACTGCGTGGGGGCCATTCCGGTTGTCAACCGCTGGGGAGCGGGGAGGAGGGGCAGGCGCAGTTTTGACGGTCACCTTGGTGACCTTCAGCCCGATGGACCGGGCCGCGTCGATCAACTGTGCTTCGGCAAGCCGCAACCTGGCGTGCCACACGGGGGAGTCGACGAGAAAAACGAGGTGCTCGCCGTTTACATTCGCCAGCCGGCAACGGGTGGCCAGTGCAGGCGGTAAATGGGGGCGTAACTGACGGTCCAGCGCGTCGAGCCACAAGGCGCGGCGCAGCGGGTTACCGGCTTTATCCGCCATCACCGCATCCAGCGCCGGCTTCGGCGTTGATGGGGAAYGGGCACTGGATTTCGGCTCAGACATGAAAACTCACTGATGGCATTCAAAAAGATCGTAATCAAAACGCGTGAAGGAAAGGCCAAGACGCCGCTGGCGCGTTTGCGTTTCTACTTCGAGGATTCACCCCGGGCCCTGCTGGGCAGTGTGCTGGGGGTAGGCTGCCTGATCGGCTTCGGTGCCGGTATCGGTGGCAGCATGTTCAACGATTCCCGGCTCCACGCCAAGGTCGCCCAGCAGGAACGCGAGCTGGCGCAGGCCCAGAAAGACGCCCAGACCCAGGTCAACGCGCTGGCAGCGCGGATGGGTGAACTGCAGGCGCAGGCCACCCGTCTCAACGCCCTGGGCGAACGGCTCACCCAGATGGGCAAGCTGGAGGACGGCGAATTCGACTTCAACGAGACCCCCGGCCTCGGTGAAGGCGAGCCCGGCCCCACCCAGGACATCCCGGTCAGCGCGGTCAACGCCGACTTACAGGTGCTGGAGCAGCGCTTCGCTGCTTCAGGCCGCCAGCTGTCGGTGATGGAATCGCTGATGTTCGACCACCAGCTCGAGCAGAACGCGGTGCCCGGCCGCATGCCGATCCGCAACACCTACATCACCTCCAACTTCGGCACCCGCAGCGATCCGTTCGGTCGCGGTGCGGCCACCCACAAGGGCATGGATTTCCACGCCAAGGTCGGTGACCCGGTGATGTCGGTGGCCGACGGCGTGGTCAGCTTCGCCGGCGTGAAGGGCGGCTACGGCAACGTGGTCGACGTGGACCACGGCAACGGCTATGTGACCCGCTACGCGCACAACTCGCGCCTGGTGGTGAAGCCGGGCGACCTGGTCCGGGCCGGTCAGGAAGTGGCCAAGGCCGGTTCCACGGGCCGTTCCACCGGTGCCCACGTGCACTTCGAGGTGTGGGAGCGGGGCCAGGTGGTCAACCCGCGCAAGTTCCTCGGTGACGGCGGCAATACCCCGGTCGGGCGCGTTTCGCGCGGCTGATCGCGGATTTTCGCTTCGGAAGGGGGTGCTTGAAACGCCAGGCCCCCGACCCAAGCTACAATGGGTGTTGCCATAGACAGGGCGCAGTGCGCCCTGTTTCGTTTGCGGCGGACGATTCCCCCGGGGGAGCGTCGCCGTTGGGGCGTCTCATTCCAACCGGTTCCTTCAATGATCAACAGCCTGCTTACCCGCGTCTTCGGCAGTCGTAATGAACGACAGCTGCGCCAGCTCAACCGCATCGTCGCCAAGGTCAATGCGTTGGAGCCGGAAATCGAAACGCTCTCCGACGAGCAGCTCAAGGCCAAGACCCCGGAGTTCAAGCAGCGCATCGCTGACGGTGAAGCCCTGGACAAGGTGCTCCCGGAAGCGTTCGCGGTCTGCCGTGAAGCCAGCCGCCGCGTGCTCGGCATGCGCCACTATGACGTCCAGCTGATCGGCGGCATGGTCCTGCACCTGGGCAAGATCGCCGAAATGCGCACCGGTGAAGGCAAGACCCTGGTCGCCACGCTGCCGGTGTACCTCAACGCGCTGGAAGGCAAGGGCGTCCACGTCGTCACCGTCAACGACTACCTGGCACGCCGTGACTCGGCGCAGATGGGCAAGCTGTACAACTGGCTTGGCCTGAGCGTGGGCGTGGTGTACCCGGGCATGCCGCACGGCGACAAGCGCGAGGCCTATGCCAGCGACATCACCTACGGCACCAACAACGAATTCGGCTTCGACTACCTGCGCGACAACATGGCGCTGTCGCGCGCCGACCGCTACCAGCGCGGCCTGCACTACGCCATCGTCGATGAGGTCGACTCGATCCTGATCGACGAAGCGCGCACCCCGCTGATCATCTCCGGCCCGGCCGATGATTCCCCGGAGCTGTATATCCGCGTCAACCGCGTCGTCCCGCACCTGATCAAACAGGAAGCCGAGGAAGGCGAGGGCGATTTCTGGGTCGATGAAAAGGGCAAGCAGGTCCACCTGTCCGAAGCGGGCATGGAGCACGCCGAAGCGCTGCTGGTCGAGGCGGGCATCCTCAACGCCGAGACCGAAGGCCTGTACGCCGCGCAGAACCTGACCGTGGTGCACCACCTCAATGCCGCCCTGCGCGCGCATGCCATCTACCAGCGCGACGTCGATTACATCGTGCGCGATGGCGAAGTGGTGATCGTCGATGAGTTCACCGGCCGTACCCTGGCCGGCCGTCGCTGGTCCGATGGCCTGCACCAGGCGGTGGAAGCGAAGGAAGGCGTGCCGGTCCAGCGCGAGAACCAGACGCTGGCCAGCATCACCTTCCAGAACCTGTTCCGCATGTACAAGAAGCTGTCCGGCATGACCGGTACGGCCGATACCGAAGCCTACGAATTCCAGAGCATCTACAACCTGGAAGTGGTGGTCATCCCGACCAACCGCCCGACCATCCGCAAGGACGGTTCGGACCAGGTGTTCCTCAACCGCAACGGCAAGTTCAACGCGGTGCTGGCCGACATCCAGGCCTGCAACGAGCGCGGCCAGCCGGTGCTGGTGGGCACCACCTCGATCGAAACCTCGGAAATGCTGTCCGAGCACCTGCGCAAGGCCGGTGTGCACCACGAGGTGCTCAACGCCAAGCAGCATGATCGCGAAGCAACCATCATCGCCAACGCCGGCATGCCCGGTGCTGTGACCATCGCCACCAACATGGCCGGTCGCGGTACCGACATCGTGCTGGGCGGTTCGCTGGAAGCGCAGCTGCACGAGCTGGGCGAAGACGCCAGCGACGCGCAGCGCGCCCAGGTCAAGGCCGAGTGGCAGGCCCGCCATGAAGTGGTCAAGGCCGCCGGCGGCCTGCACATCGTGGGCACCGAGCGCCACGAATCGCGTCGTATCGACAACCAGCTGCGTGGCCGTTCCGGCCGTCAGGGCGATCCGGGTTCGTCCCGCTTCTACCTGTCGCTGGAAGACAACCTGATGCGCATCTTCGCCTCGGACTGGGTCCAGAAGGCGATGCGCATGATGGGCATGAAGGAAGACGACGTCATCGAGGACCGCCTGGTCAGCCGCCAGATCGAGAAGGCGCAGCGCAAGGTGGAAGCGCACAACTTCGACATCCGCAAGAACCTGCTGGACTTCGACGACGTCAACAACGACCAGCGCAAGGTGATCTATGCCCAGCGCGATGAACTGCTCGATGCGGAGTCGGTGAAGGAAAACGTCGACGGTATCCGTGGCGATGTGATCTACGACATCGTGGCGCGCTTCGTGCCGCCGAACTCGATCGACGAGCAG
>NZ_JBFULO010000194.1:0-6960 GCF_054049855.1 Stenotrophomonas sp. P5_B8
ATCGTCCGCCCACGCAGAGGCAGGATCCTGACCACTCTACGGTCATCGGTCCTGCCGCGATGTCATCCCTTGCCGGCCATACCTGCGCYGGCCTCACCGCCTTCCTTTGCTGGAACGCGCGCGCGCCGGCGCCCTCGCGGGCGGCGATAGTGCCGTTCGTGTTCCTCGCGGTGTGTCCGGACCTGGACTATCTGGGGATCTGGCTGCTCGGCTATGGCGCCAACCCGCGTCTCACCCACAGCCTGTTGTTCGCATTGATCGCGGCGGTGGCCGCGAACCGGATGGCGAATGCCGTTGGCGTCCAACTGGCGCTGCCGTGGCTGCTGGCGGCCAGCGCCCCGCACCCACTGCTGGATCTGCTGGTGGGCGCGCATCCGGTGCCGCTGTTCTGGCCACTGCAGGCTGGGGTGTCCCTGCCGGGTGTGCTGCCCAGTGCCGGCGCGCTGAAGTTCGACAACGTCTATCTGTGGCGCAACCTGCTGATCGAACTGGGGGTGTTGCTGCCGGTGTTTGCCGCGCTGGTTGTGATGGCGCGCGGTGCGGCGTTGCGCCGATGGCATACCTGGGCGCTGTGCGTTGCGCCGGTCTGGGCCGCGTTTGTCGCCTGGTCGATCAGCCTGCCGCGTTGACGCCTGCGTGGCGCTGCAAGCCGTAATGGCCGACGGGTCGGCCGGGCCTGCTCAACGTGCGTGGCCACTGTCGTCGTCCGCGCCGTGCCCGGCGCCCATCCCGCCACCGCCCATCCCACCCATGCCACCACCGCCGCCGCCCCCACCAGCTTTGCCGCCGGCCTTGTCGCCGTCCCCCTTGCCCTTTGTACCGGCGCTGGGACGGGCCGGCCCCTGCTGCGGGATGGCCACGCTGGCCGGGATCGGCGCCAGGTCGAGCGCGGCGCGGATGAAGTCGCGCAGCGACACCACCAGTTCAGCGGTCTGCACCGGGCGACCCTGCGCCAGTTCGGTGGCCGCGCGCGCGGCCAGCCGCACCTGGTCATCGGTGCCGAGCAGGATGATGTCCGACAGTGCGGCTTCCACCGCGTCGCGGATGCGCCGCGCGCGATCGCTGCCGGCGTCGACGCCGTCGGGCAATGACAGCGCATCGTCCGGCGCGGCGCGGTGCAGGTCGCGCAGATGCCGTGGGTCGACATGCAGCGTACCGGTGAACGACCCGCCCAGCACCTTGTAGGCGGCGATCAGGGTGCGCAGGCGCTCGTTGATCTGCCGGTTCTCGCGCTCGCGCCGCTGCTGCAGGGTCTGCATCACCAGCAGCCGGATGCCGACGCCGATCAGGGTGATCACCGCCAACCCCACCAGGGTGGAAAGCATGGCCTGCCAGGAACTGAAATCTAGACCGCGCATGGCGTCTCCCTTGTCGAGGGGCAACCCTAGCAGGGCGCGTGGACAGACTACGTCGACAGAGGTCGTTCGCCCGCGGCGGTGAGGCTCACCGTACCGGCACTGCGCGACACCGGCGCCCTCACCCGCACTTGGAATACCCGCAGTTCAAACACGTCGCACATCCATCCAGGATCACCAGCGCCTGGGCGTTGCACTTGTGGCACATGCTGGCGCTCGGCGGGAAGCTCGTACCATCGCCGGTGACGGCCAAGTCTTCCTCGTGGTCGGCGGTACTGTCCGGGCCGTGCTGCTCGTACTGGCGGCGTTTTTCTGCGATCAGCGCGCGTTGCGCCGGGCTCAGCTCGGGGTCGTGCAGCAGGCCGATCGACTTGAGGTGCGCTTCGATGATGCTGCCCAGCTCGGCCACCAACGAGGGCATGTAGACGCCGCCGGCCTTGTAGTAGCCACCGCGCGRGTCGAACACGGCCTTCATTTCTTCGACCAGGAACGTCACGTCGCCGCCCTTGCGGAACACCGCGGACATGATCCGGGTCAGCGCGACGATCCACTGGAAATGCTCCATCGACTTGGAGTTGATGAACACTTCGAACGGGCGCCGCAGCTCATGCTCGGTGCCGGGGTTGAGCACGATGTCGTTGATGGTCACGTAGAAGGCGTGCTCCACCAGCGGGGATTTGATCTTGTAGGTATTGCCGATCAACACGTCGGGGCGCTCGATGCGCTCGTGCATCTGCACGATGTTGTCGGAGGGTGCCAGGGCCGGGGCGGTGGCGAGGGCGGGCGCTGCACTGGCAGCGGCCTGGCGCGTCTTCTCCTCGGGGGTGAGCACGGCGTAGCCCTTGATCTTCTGGTCGATCCTGACAGCCATGGTGCGGTTCCTCGTGCGCCTGCAGGGAGTACCCGTCTGCGACCGCGTCACGGCACCTGCCCGGAGGCAGGCGCCGTGCTTACCGACTTACTTGCGGCCGCGCTTGGCCGGGGCCTTGCGGGCCACGGTCTTGGCAGCGCTGGCGCGCTTGGCCGGAGCAGCCTTGCGGGCTACGGTCTTCTTGGCCACGGCCTTCTTGGCGGTCGCGGTCTTCTTGGCCACAGCCTTCTTGGCCACGGCGACCTTCTTGCCGACGGTCTTGCGGGCAACGGCGGTCTTCTTGCCGACCACCTTCTTGGCCGCGGTGGTCTTCTTGCCAACGACCTTCTTGGCCGCTGCGGTCTTCTTGGTCACGGCCTTCTTGGCGGTGGCGACCTTCTTGCCGACCACTTTCTTGGCGGCGGCGGTCTTCTTGCCGACGACCTTCTTGGCCACGGCCGACTTCTTGGCGACCGTCTTCTTGGCCACGGCGACCTTCTTGCCGACGGCCTTCTTGGCGACGGCGGTCTTCTTGCCAGCCACCTTCTTGGCGGTCGCGGTCTTCTTGGCGACAGTCTTCTTGGCCACGGCAACCTTCTTGCCGACGACCTTCTTGGCGGCGGCGGTCTTCTTGGTCACGGCCTTCTTGGCGGTGGCGACCTTCTTGCCGGCAACCTTCTTGGCGGCCTTGGTGGTCTTGGTCACGGCMTTCTCGGCGGCGGCCTTCTTCTTGGCAACCTGCTTCTTCAGCGAGGCAGCTTCGGCCTTGGCGTTGCTCTTGGCCGCTTCCAGCTTCTTCTTGGCGCTGGCCAGGGTCTTGCCGACCGACTTGGCCGCCTTGTCAGCCTTCTTGGCGACGGTCTTCTCGGCCTTCTGCACGGCCTTCTTGACCTTGGCAACCTGGGTGGTGGCAGCCTTGCGTGCGCGCTTGACGGTCTTCTTCACCGAGGCAACCGCATCTTCAGTGGTGGTGGCGATGGTCTCGCCCACTTTGCCAGCCACTTCCTTCACTTCGTCGACGCCCTGGGTCAGGGTCGCGGTCACACCATTGCCGTTGCTCATGATTGCCTCCTATAGGGGCTGGTTAGTCAAATCGCTGGCGATGCTATACCGGCGCGGTCCATCGTGGAACGGTCTTGTCGCAGCCCATGAGCCGCATCTGTGCTTGGCGGGCCGGCGATGCGTGCGCCCGGGCAACCGGGCATCGGCAGCAAACCCCTTTAAAACAGCTTCCGTACATGAATCAGAACTTGCCGTAGTAGCCCTCCTTGAGCGCGTCGAACAGATTGGCGGCGGTGTGCAATTGACCGTCGTACTCGATCTGTTCGTTGCCCTTTACCTCCACAACTGCGCCGTCTTCGAGCTCGAAACGGTAGGTGGTGTTCTCCAGATCGGCCTCCTTGACCAGCACGCCCTGGAACGCGGCCGGGTTGAAACGGAAGGTGGTGCAGCCCTTCAATCCCTGCGCGTGGGCGTAGCGGTAGATGTCCTTGAACTGCTCGTAGGGGTAGTCGGTGGGGACGTTGGCGGTCTTGGAGATCGAGCTGTCCACCCACTTCTGCGCGGCGGCCTGGACATCGACGTGGGCCTTGGGCGAAATGTCGTCGGCAGCGATGAAGTAGGCCGGCAGCCGGGCGTCCTGCGCTTCTGCAAACGGCATCGCGCGCGGGTTGACCCGGTGGCGGTAGGCCAGCAGTTCGTAGGAGAACACGTCCACCTTCGCCTTGCTGTTGCGGCCCTCGACGATCACGTTGCGGCTGTAGTGGTGGGCAAAGGACGGCTCGATACCGTTGGAGGCGTTGTTGGCCAGCGACAGGCTGATGGTGCCGGTGGGGGCGATCGAGCTGTGGTGGGTGAAGCGCGCGCCGACCTCGGCCAGTTCCGCCACCAGCGCCGGGGCGACCTCGGCGATGCGCTGCATGTAACGGCTGTAGCGCGCGTGCAGCACCCTGCCCTCCACCTGCTGGCCAACCCGCCAGCCGTCGTCGACCATCTCCGGGCGTTGGCGCAGCATCGCCGCGGTCACCTCGACGGTCTCCTGCATGATCGGCGCCGGCCCTTTTTCGCGGGCCAGCGCCAGCCCGGTTTCCCAGCCGGCGATGGCCATCTCGCGGGCCACGTCCTCGGTGAACGCGCACGAGGCCGGGTCGCCATAGGTCATCTGCAGCATCGCCAGGGTCGAGCCGAGGCCGAGGAAGCCCATTCCGTGCCGGCGCTTGCGCAGGATCTCCTGGCGCTGCTGTTCCAGCGGCAGGCCATTGACCTCGACCACGTTGTCGAGCATGCGGGTGAACACCCGCACCACCTCCTTGTATTGGTCCCAGTCGAAGCGGGCCTGCGCGGTGAACGGGTCGCGCACGAAGCGGGTGAGGTTGACCGAGCCGAGCAGGCAGGCGCCGTAGGGCGGCAGCGGCTGCTCCCCGCACGGGTTGGTCGCGCGGATGTCTTCGCACCACCAGGCGTTGTTCATCTCGTTGACCCGGTCGATGAGGATGAAACCGGGCTCGGCATAGTCGTAGGTGGACACCATGATCATGTCCCACAGGTGCCGCGCACGCAGCTGGCCATACACCCGGCAGGCGACCAGGCCATCCTCGCGCACCACGTACCCGCGATGGGTCGGCCACGACCGCCACTGCACCTGTGCCTGGTCGGCCAGGTCCTGGTCGGCCGCTTCGGCGCGGGTCAGCGGGAACAGCAGCGGCCAGTCGGCATCGTCTTCGATGGCCTGCATGAAGCCGTCGGTGATCAGCAGCGACAGGTTGAACTGGCGCAGCCGGCCGTCTTCGCGCTTGGCGCGGATGAACTCGCGCACGTCCGGATGCGACACATCGAAGGTACCCATCTGCGCACCGCGCCGCCCCCCGGCCGAGGACACGGTGAAACACATCTTGTCGAAGATATCCATGAAGGACATCGGCCCGGAGGTGTGCGCGCCGGCCCCGGCGACGAACGCCCCGCGCGGTCGCAACGTACTGAACTCATAGCCGATGCCGCAGCCGGCCTTGAGGGTGAGCCCGGCTTCGTGGACCTTCTGCAGGATGCCGTCCATCGAGTCTTCGATGGTGCCCGAGACGGTGCAGTTGATCGTGCTGGTGGCCGGCTTGTGCGCCTGCGCGCCGGCGTTGGAGATGATCCGCCCGGCCGGGATCGCGCCACGGCGCAGTGCCCAGGTGAAGCGCTCGTTCCAGTGCTGGCGCAGTTCGGCGGTGGTTTCCGCATCGGCCAGCGCGCGGGCCACGCGCAGGTAGGTGGCGTCGATGTCCGCATCCAGCGGTTCGCCCTGCCGGGTCTTGAGGCGGTATTTGCGGTCCCAGATATCCAGCGAGGCCGGCTGCAGCGGTACGCCGTCGGCATCGGCGCCTGCGTCGCGGATCTGGTCCAGGGGCAGCGTGCTCATCGCAGGGCAGGCTCCATCAGGCACGGGCCACGGCCTGATCGTTGACGGCGTGTCGTTGCCCCGGACAGCAAACCCAACCTCTTGGGGCAATCCTGCTCGGCGACGCAACATCTTGTGGCCGATGCCTGCCCAGCTTACCCCTGCCGAAGGCGCTGTCAACGCCGACCGAGGGCCGCAGCGCCTGGGACGGCGGGCGCGAATGGAGGCCGATTTCATTCGCGGTTTAGGCGCGGGCGGACACACTCATTCAGCTTGCTTTACCGTATGCATGTCTTTACCTCTTTCGATACGGAACCGCCGGACCATGCGACCGCTCCCGACTCTGCTCACGCTGGCCTTTGCCGCCGCCTTCGGTGGCTTCACCGCCACGGCCATCAACGCGCATCTGGACAACCGTGCCGAAGCGGCACCGGTGTCGCTCACCATTCCCGCCACGGCCGCACTGCCGGCAGCGGTCGCCGGGCAGACGGTGCCGTCGCTGGCACCGATGCTGGAGCGGGTGATGCCGGCGGTGGTGAGCGTCAACACCAAGCAGGTGGTGCGCGTGCGCAACCCGTTCTTCAACGATCCGATCCTGCGCCGGCTGTTCCCCGAAGTGCCGCAGGAACGCATCAACGAATCGCTGGGCTCGGGGGTGATCATCGACGCCAGCGCGGGTCTGGTGCTGACCAACCACCACGTCATCGACAACGCCGACGACGTGCAGGTGACGCTGGCCGACGGGCGCACGGTGAAGGCCGAGTTCCTCGGTTCGGACCGCGATACCGACATCGCACTGATCCGCATCCCCGCCGACAAGCTCACCGCGCTGCCGCTGGGCAACAGCGAACAGCTGCGCGTGGGCGACTTCGTGGTGGCCATCGGCAACCCGTTCGGCTTCAGCCAGACGGTGACCTCGGGCATCGTCTCGGCGGTGGGCCGCAGCGGCATCCGCGGGCTGGGCTACCAGAACTTCATCCAGACCGATGCGTCGATCAACCCGGGCAACTCCGGTGGCGCGCTGGTCAACCTGCAGGGCCAGCTGGTGGGCATCAATACGGCCAGCTTCAATCCGCAGGGCAGCATGGCCGGCAACATCGGCCTGGGCCTGGCCATTCCGTCCAACCTTGCCCGCGACGTGGTCGACCAGTTGGTCAAGCATGGCGTGGTGGTGCGCGGCACGCTCGGCGTGGAAGCGCAGAACCTCACCCAGCAGATCGCCCAGGGGCTGGGCCTGACCGAATCGCGTGGCGCGCTGGTGACGCGCGTGCTGGCCGGGTCCGGCGCCGCCGCGGCCGGGCTGCGGCCGGGCGATGTGGTGGTGAGCGCCAACGGCCAGCGCGTGRACAGCGCGCAGGCCCTGCACAACGTGGAAG
>NZ_JBFULO010000195.1:0-6925 GCF_054049855.1 Stenotrophomonas sp. P5_B8
CATGCACCACCTGCGGCTCGCCCTGCGGCCCGCATGCACCACCTGCGGCTCGCCCTGCGGCCCGCAGTGGCGGTAATCCAGCATGATCACGTCGTGGCCGGCGCTGGGGCAGTCGGCGAAGACGATGCCGATGTCCGGGTAGCCCCACTGCTCCTGCATGAAACGCGAACCGAATTCGCCCCCCAGCGAGTAGGGCTTCTGCCGCCCCAGCGCGTACAGGCCGCAGACCTGGATGTGGTCTTCGGCCCAACTGGTGGCCTCATCCATCGGATGGCAGCTGCGCTGCAGCAGGCCGCCATTGTGGCGCCGCGCGAGGGCGACGTATGCGTCGGGGATGCGGTAGCCCAGTTCGGCCTGGAGTTCGGCGATCACTGCATCGCCGGGCGGCGGCTCCTGGTAGTTCTGCAGGGCGTACTCGCAGTCGTCCCAGAAATCATCAAAGTCGAACGTGGCGAACGGATCCATCGGGTGCGCTTTCCCTATGACAGCGGCCAAGTATAGAGCGGTCGCTTACGGCACCCGCGCGCACACCCACAGGGCGGCATCGGGCAGTCCGGCTCGCTCCACCGCGTGCGCCGCCGCGTCGAGCGTGGCGCCGGTGGTCATTACGTCATCGACAAGGGTCAGCCGTGACGGTGGCGGCGAGGTCACTGCAAACGCATCGCGCAGGTTGCGACGTCGCGCATCGGCATCCAGGTCAGATTGCGCGGCAGTGAGCCGATCCCGGTGCAGCCCGCACCACAGAGGCTGTCGCAGCGCGCGCGCCAACGGGCGTGTCAGCTCCAGGGCCTGGTCGTAGCCGCGCGAACGCAGGCGCCGCCAGTGCAGTGGCACCGGCGCCAGCGGACCGGTCGCGAACGCGGGCACTCGCTGCAGCATGAGCTGGGAAAGCAGCCGTCCCGCCGCCAGATCCTGATGGAACTTGAAGCGGATCAGCAACTGGTCAACGGGCGCGGCATACAGGAACACCGCAGCGGCGGCGGATTGGCGTGGTGGATCGTGCTGGCAGCTRCCGCAGCGCTCGGCAGGTTCGTCGGCTGGCAGTGGCAGCGCGCACAGCGGGCAGGCGTGCTCATTCCATGGCAATGCGGCATGGCAGGCCAGGCACAGGTCGCGCCCGTCGGCCCCGGCTTCGTCACAGACCAGGCAGCGCAGCGGCAGGGCCTGTCGGGACAGCCACGCCAGAGAATCGAACCAGTGAAGAGGCAAGGTGTCACCGCAGCGCGTGGAGTGCGACAAGGCTGCCGCCTCGGTCGGCGAATGTCTGTCAGTGCGTTCCCTTCGAGCGCGTCGGCGTTTCGCCTTGCAGGTGCCTTATCGGTCGGCGTCGATCACCGAGGCCATCAACTCCATCTCGGCACATTTGGCACCTTGTGCCTTGGCAACTGCCTGCCATTTGCGCACCGCGTGCCGCACCTGCCGTTCAATGACAGCCGCATCGGCCGGCGTCAGCTGGTAATACGCAGCCGTCGCCAGAACATGCGCGGTCGTTGGCGTGGGATCGGCATCGTCCAGCGCCAGCACGTGCGTGTCGCTGGCCGTATTCGGGTTCACATCGAACGCGGGGGAAAGCGACCAGCCCGTCCGGGTCCGCAGGAAGCCATGGTTACGCAGGTGGTCATCGCGGTTGCCGACCAGCACGTTGAACAGGGCCCTGCGGAAAAGCTGGTCAAGATCGTCTGCGATGCCCCGCTGCGTGCCGACGTTTTCGATCACCTGGGCCAGATCCAGGTAGCTGTGGCCTTCGCCGTGCGTCGCGTCGAGCAGGGTGAACGCCGACGCGTAGTGACGCCGCCCCTCAGGACTACGATCAAAGCGCTGGACGGCGAACGTGTGCCCGCGCGCGGAAAGCGACAGCAGGGCGGCCGGCGGCATCCGCACGCCGGCTTCCGTGGCGAGGCGGTAGGTGATGTATTCCCAGAGCCCGACGTCATGGCGATCTTCGTTGCCGGGAAACTTCGCCAACCACAGCGCACCGTCGGAATCTCGATACCCTGCCTTGGGGCGGGCCCCGCCCAGTGATGCGCCAGGTGCGACGAGCTGGATCAGCCAGCGCGTCTCCTCGTCGCGGGTGAGTCTGGCACCGGACTCCACCTTTCCCGCGATGCTTTCCAATCGGCGCAGGTCGGTGACCGGCGGTGCGGCCGGGCTGTCCGAAGTGATCCACGTCTGCGTGTCCGGATCACGCAGACGCAGCGCCCCCATGCGGGTGGTGTCATCCACTCCCATCAGGTAGTCCCACGACCGCAGGGATCTGCGAGGCACTCCATCGCGATTGGCGCGTACTGCCTCGCGCCGATCCATCAGCAGCCGCCCCCATCGATCGGGCGAGCAGTCCTGGAACGCGGCGGTCACCTCGCCGGCGCCTGTGCGGGCGAACTGGTGGCCTTCCACCAGCGGCAGGCCGGGATCGAGTGCGAAAGGAGCGATGCCCATGGCGCCACGCAGCCAGACATCGGCGTAGGTGAAGGCGACGGTGTCGCCGGTGCGACCGGCGTGCCGGCTGATCCATCCCACCTGCACCGGTGGGCAGAGTTCCGGTGCGTCGAACCAGACTTCCCGGTCGATCTGCTCCCGGCCGGCCATGTTCAGCGGCTACCGGGTGCGCGGGATCGACGCCGCGTCGGCGTTGCAGCCGGAGCATCCAGACGCGGCGCGCGATGGCCTGCAACCAACGTGTATCGGTCGCCGGTTGCGTCCTGCGATGGCCCGGTGTGATCGGTCGAATAGGTGGGGTGCGTTTCAGCACCCCTTGGCTCCCGGACCTGCAGCGTGGCGGGCGTCGTACCTTGCGGGCTCGATGCCCGGCCGGTTGCGGCGGGCACGCGGCGCGGTGGCGGTCGTTTCAGGCTGCTTGCAGCCAGCTGTGCACCCAGCGCGTCGTCCGCTGCAATGCGCTCGATGTCCCGCTCCAGGCCTAACGCGGAAAGCACGCGCAGGACGGTGGACAGGCTGGTGCCGGCATCGCCGGCTTCCAGCTTGCCTATGGTGGTGCGATCCACACCGACGCGCTCGGCGAGGTTTGCCTGGCTCATGCGACGCGCGAGCCGCGCGGTACGCAGGCGCTCGCCGAGCGCGGCGATGCGCTTGGCATCTCCTGGTCTTACCGGTGGCGTTCGCTTGGCCATGCGTAATTAAACCATCACTTTGGCGGCTGGTGTCATTTTTATCTTACATTTCATACGGCATCGGGTCGTAGCCAGACACCCATGATCCATAAATCCAACATTCGCGGGGTTTGTGTTGGATTTATTCAACATTGATCCGCTCGAGCAAACCGTTTCACTGTAAACCTATACTTGATCCTCAAGGTTGACAGCTTCGACTGCACTCACCAGACTGCCGCCCTTTCGCCTCTCTCCGTCAGGACACCCCATGGCTGCTGCCCTCCGCCACGACTGGCACCGCGACGAACTGCTGGCGCTGTTCGCACTGCCGTTCCCGGACCTGCTGCACCGCGCCGCCGGCATCCACCGCGAGCACTTCGATGCGGCGGAAGTGCAGGTTTCCACCCTGCTGTCGGTCAAGACCGGCGGCTGCCCGGAGGACTGCGCGTATTGCCCCCAGGCCCAGCGCTACAGCACCGGGGTGGCGGCGCAGAAGCTGATGGACACCGAGGCGGTGGTCGCCAAGGCACGCCAGGCCAAGGCCGCCGGTGCGTCGCGGTTCTGCATGGGCGCGGCCTGGCGCTCGCCCAAGGATCGCGATGTGCCCAAGGTGGCGGCGATGATCCGCGAGGTGAAGGCGCTGGGGCTGGAGACCTGCGCCACCCTGGGCATGCTCAGCGGCGACCAGGCCGTGGCCCTGCGCGAGGCCGGGCTGGATTACTACAACCACAACCTGGACACCGCGCCGGACTACTACGACGCGATCATCCACACCCGCCAGTACCAGGACCGCCTGGATACCCTGGCGCACGTGCGCGATGCCGGGCTGAAGACCTGCTGCGGCGGCATCGTCGGCATGGGTGAAACCCGTGAGCAGCGCGCGGGCCTGCTGCTGGCGCTGGCCACGCTGCCCGCGCATCCCGATTCGGTACCGATCAATCGGCTGGTGCAGGTCGCCGGCACGCCCCTGCACGGCATCGCCGAACTGGACCCGTTCGAGTTCGTGCGGATGATCGCGGTGGCGCGCATCGTCATGCCGCGCTCGATGGTGCGGCTGTCGGCCGGGCGCGAAGCGATGAGCGATGAGCTGCAGGCGCTGTGCTTCCTTGCCGGGGCCAACTCGATCTTCCATGGCGAAAAGCTGCTCACCACCGGCAACCCGGACACCGCGCGCGACCTGGCCCTGTTCGAACGGCTGGGCCTGCGCCCGATGGCGGTCCAGGTGGACGCGGCCGACCACGACCACCCGGGCACGGTCCACGCCGACATCACGGCCGAGGCAGGCCGCTGCAAGGGTGGCTGCGAGCAGGCCGCCTGAGGGCGGCGCCCGGCCGGCCCTGCCGGGGCAGCGCCGGGCCCGTCAACCGGGTACGCTAACCGCCCATCCATGCCAGCCGACGACCATGGCCCGCCCCGACCTGCACGACCGCATCCAGGCCCAGCGCAAGCTCCGCGACGCGCAGGGGCGCATCCGCGTGCGCCGCACGGTGACCCGTCGCGACGGTGTGCGGCTGGAGATCAATGGCCAATGGCTGACCGGCTTCTGCAGCAATGATTATCTGGGGCTGTCGCAACAGTTCGGCGTGGTCAGCGCGCTGCAGGACGCGGCCGCGCGCGAAGGTGCCGGCGCCACCGCCTCGCACCTGATCTGCGGCCACCATGCCCTGCATGAAGCGCTCGAACAGGAAATGGCCGACTGGCTCGGTTATCCGCGCGCGCTGCTGTTCGGCAGCGGCTTTGCCGCCAACCTGGCGGTGCAGCAGGCCCTGCTCAGCGAAGAAGACGATGTGTGCGTGCAGGACCGGCTCAACCACGCCAGCCTGCTGGATGCCGCGCGCCTGGCCGGTTGCCGTCTGCGCCGCTACCCGCACCTGGATACCGAAGGCGCGCTGCGCCAGTTGAAGCACGCGCCGGACGGCGCGGCGATGCTGGTCACCGATGGCGTCTTCAGCATGGATGGCGACATCGCCCCGCTGCGTTCGCTGTCGCTGGTGGCGCGCATGCAGGAAGCGCTGCTGTACGTGGACGACGCGCACGGTATCGGCGTGGTCGGCGAGCACGGCCGCGGCTGCGTGGCCGATGCCGGCCTGGGCGTGGCCGATGTGCCCTTGCAGCTGGCCACGCTGGGCAAGGCGCTCGGCGGCAGCGGTGCGGTAGTGCTGGGCGATGCAGCGCTGATCCAGCACCTGGCCGAAACCGCACGTCCCTACATCTACACCACGGCGGTGTCGCCGGCCCAGGCCGCCGCGTCGCTGGCGGCGGTGAAGCTGGCCCGGCGCGATGACTGGCGCCGCGAAAAGCTGGCCGAGCTGGTCGGTGTGTTCCGCGCCGGTGCACGCCAGCACGGCCTGGAACTGATGCCGTCGGACACGCCGATCCAGCCGCTGCTGTGCGGCAGCGAATCGACGGTGATGGCGTTGTCGGCGGCACTGGAAGCCTCCGGCTTCCTGGTCAGCGCGATCCGCCCGCCGACCGTGCCCGAAGGCAAGGCGCGGCTGCGGGTGACGCTGTCCGCGCTGCACACCCCGGCCCAGGTACGCGCGCTCACCGATGCGATCGGGCATGCACGCGATACCGTGCTGCGGCAGCAGTCGCTGGATGCACTGAGCGCGTGAGCCGGTCGCTGTGAGCCTGCATATCGAGGTGCTCGGGCACGGGCCGGCGCTGGTCCTCATCCATGGCTGGGCGTTGCACGGCGGCGTGTTCGCACCACTGGTCGAGCGCCTGGCCGCGCAGCATCAGCTGCACCTGGTCGACCTGCCTGGCCACGGCCACAGCCACGACGACCCCACCCCGCTGCGGTTGCCTTACGTGGTCAATGCGATTGCCGCGGCCACGCCGCCGGCGGTGTGGTGCGGCTGGTCGCTGGGCGGCCTGTTCGCGCTGCACGCTGCCGCCACGCTGCCGCAGGTGCGCGCGCTGGCGATGATCGCCGCGACCCCGCGCTTCGTGTGCGCCGACGATTGGCCGCACGCGGTCGAGCCGGCGGTGTTCGAACAGTTCGGCCAGGACCTGGCCACGGACTACCGCGGCACACTGGAACGCTTCCTGGCGCTGGATGCGATGGGCTCCGAACACGCCCGCCAGGAACTGCGCACCCTGCGCGACCTGCTCGTCGCGCGCGGCGAGCCGGCCCCACGCGCGTTGCAGGAAGGATTGCGGCTACTGGAAACCACCGATCTGCGCGGCGCCCTGCCCGGCCTGGGCAAGCCCAGCCTGTGGCTGGCCGGCCAGCGCGACCGGCTGGTCTCGGCCAAGGCCATGCAGGCGGCGGCCGCACTGGCCCCGGCGGCGCAGGCGCACGTGGTCGCCCACGGTGGCCACGCCCCGTTCCTGGGCCATAGCGATGAGGTTGCCGCGCAGCTGCAACACTTCGTTGCCGCCCTGCCCTGACCTTGCCGCTACGCATCGCCGATCATGTACGCCCGTCTCCCACCACAGGATTGACCCATGGACCTTGGAATCGCCGGGCGCTGGGCCTTGGTCTGCGCCGCCAGCAAAGGCCTCGGCCTGGGCTGCGCACGTGCGCTGGTGCGCGAAGGCGTCAACGTGGTGATCGCCGCGCGCGGTGAAGACGCGCTGGACCGCGCCGTACGCGAGCTGCAGGCGCTGCCGGGCGCGCGCCAGGTCATCGGCGTGGTCGCCGACATCACCACCGACGAAGGCCGGCAGGCCGCGCTGGCGGCGTGCCCGCAGGTAGACATCCTGGTCAACAACGCTGGTGGCCCACCGGCCGGCGACTTCCGCCAGTTCACCCGCGAGGACTGGATCGCCGCGCTGGATGCCAACATGCTGGCCCCCATCGAACTGATCCGCGC
>NZ_JBFULO010000196.1:0-6907 GCF_054049855.1 Stenotrophomonas sp. P5_B8
GGGCTCCCATGCCCTTGGAGGCGAAATAAAGGAGGAGGGGGCGGCCGCAGGCCGAGGCCGGGGGCGTCGCCGGAAAGGGCATGGGGGCCCAGCGCCCGACCCACCGACCGCCGCACCTGAAAAACTCAACAGCGCGCGTCATGCTTGCCACCGGTTTGGAAAAAGAACTCTATAAAAAGTCAGGCCCGCTTTCGCGGGCCCGTTCCTTTCAACCATGGCGCAGCGCGATCAGGACGTCCGTTCTTCAATCTCGTCCACGCCCAGATTGGTCGAAGGATTATCGTAGACCGCCCGATCGAGCAGCCCCGTCTCCTTGGCCACCAGCACCGGCACCAGCATCTGCCCGGTCACGTTGGTCATCGTGCGCATCATGTCCAGGATCCGATCGATCGCATACAGATACCCGATCGTCTCCAGCGGCAGATTGGCCGCGCTCAACACCACCGTCGCCATCACCACTGCAGTCCCCGGCACGCCCGCCGTACCGAAACTGCCCAGCACCGAGGCGATCAGCACCACGATGTACTGCTCCGGCGACAACGGCACCCCCGTGTACTGCGCGATGAACACCGCGCACAACGCCGGATAGATCGCCCCGCAGCCGTCCATTTTGATGCTCGCACCCAGCGGCACCGCGAACGATGCGTAGTCTTTGTTCACGCCCAGGTTGTGCGTGATCGAACGCATCGCCGCCGGCATCGCCGCAAAGCTCGACGAACTCACGAACGCCACCTGCATGCCCGGCGCCGCGCCACGGAAGAACTTCAGCGGGTTCAACCCGTGCGACAACAGCAGCCCACCGTAGACCACCACGATGTGGAACGCGCACGCCACGTACAACGCCAGCACGAAGCTGCCAAGCGGCAGCAGCTTCTCGAAGCCATAACTGCCCACCAGCCCGGCGATCAGACCGAAGGTTCCCAGCGGCGTCATCTCCAGCACGAAGCGCGTTACCTGGATCATGATGTCGCTCATCTGACCGGTCAGCTTGCGCGCCTCGGCCACCTTGTCGCCGAGCTTCACCATCGCAAAGCCGAGCAGACCGGCGAAGAAGATCACCGGCAGGATCGAGCCGCGCCCGGCCGCCAGCACCGTCTCACCTGCCGCGTTCACCCGCGTGCCGATGCCGGTCAACGCATAGAACACGTTGGAGGGCACCACGTCCATCAGCACCTTGATCACGCTCGGCACTTCGCGCGGCGTGTAGCCGTGGTCCATGCTCAGGCTCAGGTTGCCCGTGCCCGGCTGCAGGATCGTGCCCACCGCCAGGCCCACGCAGACCGCCAGGGCGGCGGTGATGATGAACCACAGGAACGTGCGCCCGCCGAGGGCGGCCACCGACTTCTGGCCGTGGAGCGAGGAGATCGCGTTGATCACCGCGAAGAACACCAGCGGCACCGCGATCATCTTGATCAGCGTGACGTAGAGATCGCCAAGCGGCCCGAACCAGACTTCCGCCGCCGGGCCCAACACCCAGCCGGCAAGTGCGCCCAGCACGAAGCCGCCAAGCACGCGTTGCCAGAACGGAATCCGCAACCACGCAGACACCAGCTTCATGAGCCTTCCAGAGAGAATTCGACAGCTAGGCACCTTAGCCCAACCCGGGCCGGGGAACGAGGCGCACACGGAAATTCAGCGTGTCATCGGCGTGCCTTGCTGCGTTCTGCATAATGAACGCCCGTTTCACTTATGAGATATGACTGTCCATGTCCCGTACCACGTCCTTGGTGGCAGCCATCGCCACCACCCTGCTGCTGGGCGCCTGCGCCAGCACCACGCCCGCCGCCAGCGCCTCGGGCGCCGTGCAGGTCGAGGTCCCCGCCGTGGCCCACCCGGCCGGTGAAACCCCGCAGTGGTGGTACCGCAGTGGCGCCGCGCGCGCAGCCAGCACGGGCGCGATGGACGGCAAGGCCAGGAACGTCATCCTGTTCCTCGGTGACGGAATGAGCCTCACCACGGTCGCCGCCGCGCGGATTTTCGAAGGCCAGCGCAACGGCAATCCCGGTGAAGAGAACCTGCTGTCGTGGGAGCGCTTCCCAGCCACCGCGTTCAGCAAGACCTACAACACCGACTCGCAGACCCCCGATTCGGCCGGCACCATGACCGCCATCACCACCGGCGTGAAGACCCACATGGGCGCGATCGGCGTCAGTGCCGGCACCCGCAACGACTGCGCCGACAGCTTGAACAAGGGCCTGCTCACCTGGCTGCAGTTGGCCGACAGCGCTGGCCTTGCCACCGGCGTGGTCACCACCGCCCGCCTCACCCACGCCACCCCGGCCGCCACCTACGCCCACTCGCCCGAGCGCAACTGGGAAAACGACGCCGACGTGCCCGAGGCGGCCAAGGCCGCCGGCTGCACCGACATCGCCCAGCAGCTGCTGTCCACCTCGCGCTATGGCCGTGGTCCGCTGGTCGCCCTCGGCGGCGGCCGCGCCCAGTTCACCACCGTGGAAGAACGCGATCCCGAATACGACGACAAGGTCGGCCAGCGCCTGGACGGGCGCAGCCTGGTCACCGAGTGGCAGCAGACCCATCCGGGCGGCGCCTATGTCTGGAACGCCAGGCAGCTGCAGGCCGCGGCCAATGCCCCGGCGGTGCTGGGTCTGTTCGAGCCGGACCACATGCGCTATGAAATCGAGCGCAAGGACGACCCGGCCGGCGAACCCAGCCTGGCCGAGCTGACCAAGGCAGCCATCGCCAACCTGGCCAAACACCAGGAGGGCTACGTGCTGATGGTCGAAGGCGCCCGCATCGACCACGCCAACCACAGCGGCAACGCCTACCGCGCCCTGAGCGATACCGTGGCCCTGTCCGATGYGGTGCGCGCCGCAGTGGAGGCGACCTCCGACCAGGACACCCTGATCATCGTCACCGCCGACCACTCGCACACCCTGAATTTCGTCGGCTACCCGGCGCGTGGCAACCCGATCCTGGGCAAGGTCAAGGACAAGGGTGGCGAAGACGGCACCGGCGGCCTGGATGTTGCCCGTGACGGCCTCGGCCTGCCCTACACCACGCTGAGCTACGCCAATGGCCCCGGCTACACGGGCGCGACCAACCAGCAGCCGGCCGGCCCGAAGACCTACCCGCACAATCCAAGCAGCTTCGACCCCGCCAGCGGTCGCCCGGACCTGAGCCACGTCGATACCGAGCATCCCGATTACATGCAGGAAGCGCTGGTGCCGACCAAGAGCGAAACCCACGGTGGCGAAGACGTCGGCATCTGGGCGCGTGGCCCGGGCAGCAAGGCCATCCGCGGCACCATGGAGCAGAACACGATCTACCACATGATCGTCCAGGCCACCCCGCGCCTGCGCCAGCGTCTGTGCGAGGCCGGCACCTGCGACGCCAGCGGCGTGCCGGTGGAGCTGCCGAAGCCGACCGCCTTCGAGCGCAAGACCGACGCCAACTGATGGCAACGCCGATCCGCGCCGTAAAGCACAGGGGCCGCCACACGCGGCACCTGCTGCTGGCCGGACTGTTTGCCGCCGGCAGCGCGTGGGCGGACGGTTCGCCCTGCCTGGTGCTGACCGAAGAAGACGGCCTGCAGCCGTTGGCCGGCTGCCAGTTCGTCGACGGCCGCCTGCAATTGGAGGCCAGGGCATTGGCCGCGCTGTCCTTCGACGCCAACGGACTGGCACCGTTGCACGCCGGCGGCGGCTTCCACTACGTCAAACCCGACGGTCGGCAGCTGCCGGTCATTACCTTCGACAACGGCCCGGACTATGTGGTTGAAGGGCTGGTCCGTGGCCGTGTCGGTCAACGCATCGGCTACTTCGATACCGAGTTCCGCCAAGCCTTCCCGGCCACCTTCGATTTCGGCTGGGCCTTCGAGGATGGCGTGGCCCGGGTCTGCAACGGTTGCACGCGTGGCACCCCGGACGCGGATGGCCATGTGGCCATGGTCGGCGGCACCTGGCACCGCATCGACCGCGCCGGGCAGCCGGTGTATCAGATCGACCGGCCCTGATGGCCGCGCATGGCATCGGCGCGCGACTGCGCCGATACTGCCCTCCTGCCTCATTCTGCCGTCCTCATGAAGATCTCCTTGCCACCGCCTCCGGCTACACCCGCTCCGGTCCTGGTCGGCTTCAGCGGCGGCCTGGATTCCACCGTGCTGCTGCACTGGCTGGCCCAGTCCCCGGCGCAACGGAGCGCGGGTCTGCGCGCGGTGCACGTGCACCACGGTCTGCAGGCACCCGCCGACGGCTGGGCCGAACACTGCGCCGCACGCTGTGCCGCATGGGCCATCGCGCTGCAGGTGATCCCGGTGGAGGTCGCGCGCGACAGCGGCCAAGGCCTGGAGGCGGCCGCCCGCCACGCCCGCCGCACCGCCTTTGCCGGCGCGCTGCACCCCGGCGAGCAGCTGGCGCTGGCCCATCATCGCGATGACCAGGCCGAGACCTTCCTGCTGCGTGCGCTGCGTGGCTCCGGCGTGGATGGCCTGGCGTCGATCAAGGCGCAGGCGCCGTTCGCCGCCGGCAGCGTGTGGCGCCCGTTGCTGCAGGTGCCGCGCAGTGCGTTGCTGGCCTACGCCCAGACCCATGGGCTGGCGTGGATCGAGGACCCCAGCAATGCCAGCGATACGGCCGACCGCAATTTCCTGCGCCTGCACGTGATGCCACTGCTCCAGCAGCGCTGGCCGCAGGCCGATGCGGCGTTTGCACGCAGTGCCACCTTGTGTGCGCAGTCGCAACGCCTGCTCGAAGACACCGACCACGAGGCGCTGCGCCGCTGCACCGTCGCCCCGGGCGTACTGGACTGCGCGCGCCTGCTGCGGCAACCGCACGAACGCCGCGCCCGGCTGCTGCGCCAATGGGTGCGCAACTGCGGCCTGCCGCCGTTGCCGGCCGCCGGGGTGGAGGCGATCGAACGCGAGCTGCTGCCGGCCGCGCACGACGGCGATGCCCAGTTCGCCTGGCAAGGGGCGCGGATCCGGCGCTGGCGCGGCGAGCTGCACCTGCTCTCCACCACGTTGGCGCTGCCGCCGCATTGGAGCGCGCACTGGGACGGCCGCGCGCCGCTGGCGCTGCCCGATGGCGGCCAACTTGAACTGCTGGGCGCGCCACGACTGGCGGTGCCCCTGCAGGTCCGCGCACGGCGTGGCGGCGAACGCATCCAGCTGCCTGGGCGCACCCATTCGCATGCGCTCAAGGACCTGCTGCAGCAGCGCGGCCTGCCCCCGTGGCAGCGCCGCCAGTTGCCACTGCTGTTCGACGGGGAGGCGTTGATGGCCGCCGGTGACCGGATCATCGCCGCAGCGCTGCAGCACTGGCTGGATGAACACGACGCGCAGCTGCGTTGGACGCCGGGCGTGGCGTGAATTGACCCGGCTGGATTGGCGCATCACACTTGTCCCATGCCCAAGAAGTCCCCCAACGAAACCTCCCCGGTCGCCCACTTCGAGCAGTCGCTGGAAGAACTGGAGCAGCTGGTGGAGAAGATGGAAGCCGGCGATCTGAGCCTGGAACAATCGCTCAGCGCCTACGAGCGCGGCGTCGGCCTGTACCGCCAGTGCCAGCAGGCACTGGAGCAGGCCGAACTGCGCGTGCGCCTGCTCAGCGATCCTGCCCGCCCTGAGACCGCCGAGAACTTCGACCCGCCCAGCCATGACGGTTGAGTCCACGTTCGCGCGTTGGCGCGACCGCATCGAAAACCAGCTCGACGCCAGCCTGCCCTCCCCCGACGACGCCCCGCAGCGCCTGCACCAGGCGATGCGTTACGCGGTGCTGGGCGGCGGCAAGCGCATGCGCCCACTGCTGGTGTATGCCAGCGGCCAGATAGTCGGCGCCGATGAGCACAGCCTGGATGCGCCGGCGATGGCGGTGGAACTGATCCACGCCTATTCGCTGGTCCATGACGACCTGCCGGCCATGGACGACGACGCCCTGCGCCGCGGCCGTCCCACCACCCATATCGCCTTCGACGAAGCCACCGCGATCCTGGCCGGCGATGCCCTGCAGACGCGCGCGTTCGGCCTGCTCGCCGATGCGGCGCTGCCGGCGCAGCTGCGCGTGCATTGCCTGCAGGCGCTGACCCATGCCTCGGGTGCGGCCGGCATGTGTGGCGGCCAGGCGCTGGACATCGACGCCACCGGCCACGCCCAGCCGCTGGCCGCACTGCAGCGGATGCATGCGCTCAAGACCGGCGCGCTGATCCGCGCGGCGGTGCGGATGGGCGCGCTGTGTGGCGACGCACCGCAGACCGATCTGCTGCAGCTGGACGCATTCGCCAGCGCGCTGGGCCTGGCCTTCCAGGTCCGCGATGACATTCTCGATGTGGAAGCCAGCTCCGAGCAGCTCGGCAAGACCGCCGGCAAGGACGTCGCGCAGGCCAAGTCGACCTTCCCCGCCCTGCTCGGCATGGACGGTGCCAAGGCCGAACTGGCCGCACTCAGCGAACGCATGCACGACAGTCTGGCCGGGTACGACGAACGCGCCGATGCACTGCGTGCACTCGGACGGTTGGCGGTCGAACGCGATCACTGAACCGCGGGTGGGTCGAACGTCGGGCCATGCGTCCCCTGCGGGCGAATGTCCCTCCGGCGTCGGCCTGCGGTAGGTTCGCTCGCGAGACACGCCTACGAAAAAAAGGTTTTTCTCCCCTCTGAGGGGAGCGGCTTGTTGCAAGGGCCGTCGCAGGGTGAGTACGACGCTACACGCTTGGACGGGAAGTGCCGGCGACGTGTGGGTCGGGTGGTGTCTCCGTTTGGGGTTTCCGCGAGCGTTAGGGCCCCGTAGCAGCCGGTAGGCCCCTGGCGCAAATGTCCCCCGGCCGCGGGCGGCCTCCTCCTTTATTTTGCCCAGGGGCCTACCGGCTGCTACGGGGCTCGGCTTGCGGTAACAGGTGGACGCCAAGCTTTTTTGGCTCTGGTCGGTGGGTCGGGCGGTGGGTCCCCATGCCC
>NZ_JBFULO010000197.1:0-7063 GCF_054049855.1 Stenotrophomonas sp. P5_B8
GCACGTGGCGCTGGCGCTGATCAATGGCGATCCGGTGGACGAGGAGTACCTGCAGCGCGCTGGCGTGCTGCACAAGCTGCCGCAGTGGCGGGACCACGCCAATGCGCTGATGGGGCTGGTGGCCAGCGAGGCCTGACGCCTGCCGCCTTCCGGCGTGGCGATGCGGCTGCGCTGGAAGGTTTGATCGTGGGCCGGCCAATGTCCGGCCCTTCCGAATTCGATCAACGGCACATACAGCGTGTCCGCCGGCGCTGACGTAGACCCGTGCGCGTGCACGTGCGGCGGTGCGGTGCAAAGCGCCTTCCATTGCGCAATGAACTCGACAAAGAGGCTTCTCCCATCGGCGTCGCACGCATGACGCGCGCTGTGAAGCCTTCCAGGCGCGGCCGTYGGTGGRTCGGGCGTTGGGCCCCSATGCCCTTTCCGGCGAATGTCCTCCGGCGTCGGCCTGCGGCCGCCMCCTCCCCCTTTATTTCGCCTCCAAGGGCATGGGGCCCTCCCTTTTTTACTGCTACAGAGCTTCGATGGATCAGAAGCGCTGGGTGTACTTCATGTACAGGAAGCGACCGATATCGAAACCGCCGTAGTAGGCGAAGCTCGAGTTCGGCGCCGAGTACATCAGCGGACCCTTGTGGTCGAACACGTTGTTCGCGCCCAGGGCGATGGTGGCATCCCACGGCGCCTTCCAGCTAACCTGCAGGTCGTGGAAGGTGTTGGAGCCGGTCTTGCGCAGCGGCTCGGATTCGCCATTGGCCATGTGGTTGGGCGCATTGCACCAGAACTCGCCGGTGTCGATGCAGTCTTCCTTCATGCCCGAGTAGTAGCGCGCGGTGTAGTTGACACCGAAGTCGCCCATCGCCCAGTTGATGCCCACGTTGGAACGCACGCGGAACAGGCCGGCTTCGCCGACGCGACCGATCATGATGTTCTGACCGGCGGCATTCTGGCCCTGCTCGTCGTACTTGGACAGGTAGCTGGTCTGCCAATCGATCGAGAACTGACCGATGGCCAGTTCCGGCAGGCGGTACTTGATGCCCAGGTCGTAACCTTCGGTTTCCATCTTGCCGAGGTTGGCGGTGCCGTAGGTGATCGCGCTGACGTGACCGTCATCGGCACGGACCACGCCTTCGCAGCGTGCCGAGTTGCCCAGCACGTAGCAGTCGCGCAGGATGCGGTCGACGCTGTCAGCGATGATCATGTCGCTGATTTCGTACTTGTACCAATCCAGCGAGATGTCCAGGCCCTGCACCCAGCGCGGGCTCCAGACCAGACCGGCGGTCGTGCTCTTGGAGGTTTCCGGCTTCAGGTTCGGGTTTGCACCGGAGACGAACTGGTCACCGGACTGGCACGGCAGGGTGGAGCAGGCCTTGTTGCCCTGGCCCAGCTGCACGTAGTCGGCCGGAACACCTGCGGCCGAGCACGGGCCGTTGCCGGCGACGCTGCCCGGAGCGGTGGTGCCGCACGGATCGATGTACGACTCGAAGCTCGAGCTCAGGCCACCGTACAGATCGGCGATGGTCGGCGCGCGGAAGCCTTCAGCATAGGTGGCGCGGACCAGCAGCTCGTCCATCGGACGCCAGGTCAGGCCGAACTTGCTGTTGGTGGTGCCGCCGAAGTTGCTGTAGTCCGAGTAGCGGCTGGCCATGTTCAGGGTCAGCTCCTTGGCGAACGCCATGTCCGCCAGGATCGGCACGTTCAGTTCGAGGTAGACCTCGTTCAGATCGTACTCACCACGGGTCGGCTTCTGGCCCAGGCCGGTGGACTGGCCCGACTGTGCGAAGGCGTCCGGCGTGTAGCTGCCTTCTTCCTTGCGGTGTTCCACGCCCATGGCAAAGCCCAGGTCACCGGCCGGCAGGGTCACGATGGAGCCCGACAGGTTGGCGGTGAAGCTGGTGGTCTTGGTGATGCCGCGGGTGGTGAAGGTCGGGAACAGGAAGTCCTGCAGCTCCTGGTCGGCCAGCGAACCCTGACCTGCGACGCCGTAAGGCAGCAGTGGGTTCCACGGACGGCAGTCACCCAGGATCGGGTTGGCTGCGGTGCCGCAACGGGCAGCGCCGGCGCCGTCGATGAACGACGGGCCCAGCGCCTGACGGGCAGCGATCAGGCTCATGTCACCGCGGTTGGTCTTGATCGACTCGTTGCGGTTCCACAGCGCGCCCACGTCCCAATCGAAGCTCTTGTCAGCCACTTCGAAGAAGCCGCTGATGGTCGGTGCGAAGCGCAGGGTCTTCAGCTGGCTGTCGGTGGTGCGCGGCACCTCCCACAGGCGACGACGGAAGTCGACGTTCTGGCCAACCGGGTTGAAGGCGCTGGTCGCCGACAGCGGGGTGCTGAACGAGCTGGACTGGTACGGGTAGCCGGCGATCTGCTGGAACGTGTTGCGTTCGTTGTAGAGCAGATCGGTGTTCAGGCTGATCGAATCAGTGAAGTCGTACGTGCCGTTGATGTAGACCGACTTGCGCTCGACACCGGTCAGCAAGGTCATCTGCTGGTTGGAATTGGCGTACTCGTCGGCGGTCAGCTCGTGGTAGTCGTTCGGGTTCTTCGGGTTGCCGCCCTGGTTCAGGGTCTGCCACACCGCGGTCTTGGAGGTGCGCGAGCAATCAAACAGCAGCGGGTTGCACCAGCTGCCGTTCTGGCTGATCGGGCTCCAGTCTTCACTGGTGGAGTTCGGACCCAGCGAGCCGTCACGGCTGTACCAGCGGTCCTTGGCCCACACCGGATCCTGCTTGGAGTATTCGGCCGACAGGGTCACGCTGCCGCGCTCGCCCTTGGCACCCAGGGTCATCGAGTACTGCTGGCTTTCACCGTCGCCGTTGCCGTACTGGCCAACGTAGACGCTGGCTTCGCCGCCTTCCACGTTCTTGCGGGTGATCACGTTGACCACGCCGGCGATGGCGTCGGAACCGTAGATGGCCGACGCACCGTCCTTCAGGATCTCGATGCGCTCAACCGCGGACATCGGGATCTGGCTCAGATCCTGCAGGCCGGCGGTGGAGGCGCCCAGGCGCTTGCCGTTCATCAGCACCAGGGTGCGCTCTGCGCCCAGGTTGCGGATGTCGACGTAGTAGCCGCCCACGTTCTCGCCCGAAGCCAGCGACTCCGAACGCGAGATGGCCGGGGAGCCGGCCGAGGTCAGGTTGTTCAGCACGTCCGCGACGCTCGAGAAGCCCTGCTTTTCCAGGGATTCGCGGGTCATCGTCAGGATCGGCTGCTGCGTCTCCATGTTGGCGCCGCGGATGCGCGAGCCGGTAACCGAGATGCGGTCGAGGTCAGTGGTGCCGGAGGCAGCTTCCTGCGCCGAGGCAAAGCTCGGCGCCAGCGCCAGCGCAATGCCGGCGGGCAGAAGGCCCAGCCGCACTGCGGGAGTACGAAAATTCATTTATCTCTCCGAGGTACGTTAGTAGCGTGTTAAAACGCCTCGGAAAGTTACGATTGCGTTGCAGTTAATTATTTGCGCGAAGCAACCGGAGGCTTTGCCGACTTTGGCGGGAGCATTCCGACGGTCTCGCGGAAGCCTGACGCAGACTGCCCATAACGTGCCCGGAAGGCCCGTGCGAAGCTGCAACAGTTGTCAAATCCGCTTGCTGCGGCCACTTCGCCGATCATCATGTCGGTATCACGCAGCAGGTCGGCCGCGCGCTCCAGGCGCAGGCGCGCCGACAGCGATTGCGGGCTTTCCTCGTACAGGCTCTGGAACGTCTTGGACAGGTACCAGCTGGAGAAGTTGGTTAGCTCGGCCAGTTCACCAATGCGCACCACGCGGTGGCTGTTGCCTTCCAGGTACAGGCGCGCGCGCTGCATCCGCCCGAACACCTGGCGCTTGCGCAGGCGCGAGCGGCCGGGGCAACGCTGCACTCCGGTGGCCAGCGCGCGCTGCAGTGAGGCCAGGTGCAGCAGCACCGGGCGCAACGCCTGCGCCGGCTGGCCACTGGCCAGGGCATCKCGCCACAGCCGCAGGGCCACGCGGACTTCACCGCGGCTCATGCTGCCGCGACCGGCATACAGGCTGCAGTCTTCCAGTTCGCCGAGCGCACGCAGCGCATCCGGGGTCAGGCTCAGCCCGATGCACAGGCCATCGCGGCCGGCCTGGATCATCGGGCGCGATTCCTTCTCGAAGGCGATCCACTCGCGCTGGCGCAGACGGAAACGGCCTTCCTTGGATTCCACCCACGCGCTGCCACGCAGCTGCATCCATACGGTGAAGGTGGCGCCGGCGGTCTGCAGGCTGCCGAGCCGAGCCACGCCCAGGCAGGTGGGCAGCGGGCCGTCGTCGACGATCTTGTCCAGGGAAAGCGATTGACCGCGATCGGCGAGGGAGAGCTGACGCATGACTACACCGTGTTTGCCGTAACTGGGCAACCGTTTTGCCAAATCAGGTCGACCCGGTCAGGAAAGTCCTACGAGATTCATCCGAATTCGACACGAGGTCGATACGAAGGAATCACGAAGTTCATTTCCCTTTTGTAAACAAGGCGTTGGAGATCGTGGAGAAGACCGGTGCGGGAGCCTCGGGCAGTTCCATCACGCCGATATCGGCGCCGTCGGCCACCGCAAGCGCCACATACAGCGCGCTGCCATCGGCCTGCGCACTGAAGCCGTTGCCGGCACTCAGGCGATCGGCATCCAGGCAGTGCTCGACGCTGGGCGCGCCGACGTTGATGCGCGAAAACAGGGTGGCGCAATCGGCGCGATTGGACAGGTAGTCGACGCTGCCGTTGCGGGCGACGGCCCAGGTCCGATAGCGCCAGCGCGTCGGCCGGTCGTCGCTGAGCTGCCGGATGCTGTCGGCACTGAGCCGCGCATCGGCCGACCACAAGCCGCCGGCCGACAACCGCGTGAACAACACGCGCTGGGTGGCCGGGTCGAAGCGGGCCTGCGAGACCCCGTCGATGCTGCCGAGCAGCGTCCACGGCGAGGCGCGCCGATCGAACAACAACAGTCGCATGCGTTCGTGCGGGTCGCGATCGACTACCAGCAGGTGGTCGGCATCGCCCGCATACAAAGCCTGCAGTGGCTGGGCGACGGGTACCGGCAGCGCCACCACCTGCTCGTCGCGCGGGGAAACCTCGTAGATCACCGGATTGGCCTGCGCATCGCGCCCGGACACCAGCAGATGCGTGCTGTCCGGTGACCAGTCCGCGGCTTGGCGCGTCTCCGGACGCAACCCATCGACCGGGCGCAGCGATTCGGGCCGGGTCAAGTCGGCCCACCACAATCCGTAGTTCCCGGAGCGGTCGGAGGTGAACACCAGTTGCCGGCCATCCGGGGCCAGCATCGGCTGACCATCACGGCCGTTGGAGGCGAACAGGCGCTCGGGGTGGCCGGGCCGGCCCTCCTTGAGCGACACGCGGAACAGACCGAACTGCGCCTTGCGGTGCACGAAGGCCAGCATTTCGCTGCTGCGCGACACCGCCGGCGACTGCGCATCGTCGATGCCCACATCGCGCAGCGTGCGGGTCGGGATATCCAGCTCGTACAGCCGCGATTCGCTGTCCACGCGGCGCCCGAACACGATGTGCCGGCTGTCGCTGCGCCAGGCCCACCCGCGGATCTCGGCCGAATCGTCGGTCAACTGCTCCGGCACGCCGCCCGCCGCCGGCAACCGCCACAGATCACCGATCTGCGGATTGCGCACGAACACGATCCAGCGCCCGTCCGGCGAGTAGCGCGGGGCGTAGTCGAAACTGTCTTCGGCCACCTCGTAGTCCAGTGGCGTCCAGCGCCCGCTGGCGATGTCCAGGATGCGGATGCCACGGTGCGCGTAGCGCCCGGCCAGCGAGCCGAACAGCAGGCCGCGCCCGTCCGGTGTCCAGTCGAAGCTGAGCAGTTCGGTGCCATCGCAGCGGGTGACGTGGCGCAMCGCGCCGCCGGTCGCGCTGGCAATCAGCACTTCGCAGCCGGCATCGGGACCAAAGCGGGCGAAGGCGATGTCGCGACCGTTCGGCGACCAGTTGGGGAAGCGGTCGGAGTACCCCTGCGGCGTCTCGGCCAGCAACCGCGCCGGGGCGTTGCCGGAGGTCTGCACTTTGATGCTGCTGCCCTGGCGGGCGCTGCTGTCGGCCTCGTAGGCCACCTGCGAACCGTCCGGGGACAACGTGGGATAGGTTTCAAACCCCGCCGTGGCGGTAATCAGCCGGTACGGTCGCTGCGGGCTGCCGATCACGCGGCTGCCGTCTTCCAGCACGCCGCTGGACGCGGCCGATGGTGCAGGACGTTGCAGCAGCAATGCGGTCAGCACCAGCAGCGCGATCATCATGCCAACGCCGAGCGCGAGCAGGACGTAGCGGCGCATCCGCCGCCACCGGCTGCGGAGGGATCCCGTGGCGGGCGCGGCCACTTCGGCAGGCACGTCCAGTGCTGCGGTGTCGTCGCGTTCGATGAACGTCACCGCCTCGGCAGCCGGCGCCGCATCGACCGCTCTCACCGGCACGAGCAGGCGATAGCCGGTCTTGGCAATGGTTTCGATGTAAGGCGTGCCCGTGACATCGTCGTTGCTGAACGCCTTGCGCAGCTGTGTCACTGCCTGGGTCAGCACGTCATTGGTGGGCAGCGTGTCCGGCCATACCTCGGCGAACAGTTCATCACGGGTGACCACCGCACCCGGCGCGCGCATCAGCGCCTTCAACACACCCAATGCCTTCGGCGTCAGCCGTCGCGGACGACGCGCACCGGGCACCGTGACCTCGCGGGAGGACAACGTGACGGTGCACTCGCCGATCCTGATCACATCGGCTGAAGTTGGCTCACTAAAGGGGCTGATCATTCCGGTGGTACGAGTGAATGCAGGACAACAGGAACGCAGCATCCATCGCAACCGAACACCGATCGAACGAACCGCCAGATTCCGCACATGCCATCAGCGCAAACCGCAAAAAAACTGAAGCGCGCGAATACTAGCCTATGGCGGTTAACTGCGCCTGTGCGCGTGGACAACATCAGGCCCTCTCTCGCCGACGAATTCACATAAATCGCTTCAGTATTCGCGCCTCCGGGCGCGAATTTTTTATCTGCGATTCAGTTTCGTCCACGGCGCAGCATGGTCAGTCCGACCAGCCTGGAT
>NZ_JBFULO010000198.1:0-6840 GCF_054049855.1 Stenotrophomonas sp. P5_B8
GCACTACCGGATCCATCGGCCAGATGGACGACGGCTTCACGGGGAATCTGCTGAACTGCAGCTGTCGCCCGTGAACATCGACACATCATGAACACCGCATTCAAGATCTTTCTGCTGGTCGGCGCCGTCCTGTATGGGCTGCCGGGCCTGGTGTGGTGGATAAATCACCGCCGCGCCATCCGTGCCCGGCAGGATGTGCCCGCGCTGGGCGCCGACAGGTCGCCAACGTGAGCCTCACCGCCGAACAGCGCCGCATCCTGGATGACATCAACGCCACCCGGCCGATTTCCGATGAGGACGCCAACTGGGCGGTCAATGCCGGTTACGCGGCGCAGGCCGAAGATGGCGACATCGACCTCACCCAGGAAGGGCGCAAGCGGGTCGACTCCACCCGGATCGACCCGTAAAGGCGTGCCAGCGGCCTTGATACGATAGGTGTCCGCCTTCCACTCCTTGCCCCCTGTGCCGTCATCGCAGCCCACCGTCCGTTCCGTACCCGGCGCGTCATTTACGTCACGTGCGCAACGTCTGAAGGCCGCCACCGACCAGGCCCATCGGCGCGTCGATGCGCGGATCCTGGGGATGGACATCTTCGCCAGCCGCGCGGCATTCGCCCGCTTCGTCCGTGTCCAGCATCGTCTGCATGCCGACGTGCAGGGCCTGTACGCCTGCCCGGACATCCTGCAGCGGCTGCCCAGTGTGCAGGGACGGCAACGCATTGCCCTGATCGAACGCGACCTGGCCGATCTCGCCGCAGACGCGCCCGCGGATCACACGGCAGACCCGGTCGCGGGGCCCCTGGCGTACCGGCTCGGCTGGCTTTACGTCGTGGAGGGCTCGGCACTCGGTGGCGCGGTGATCCTGAAGATGGCCGCCGGGCTGGGGCTGCACCCGCACTTTGGTGCGCGCCACCTGGCGCCTGCGCAGGAAGGTGTGGCCACGGCCTGGCGCACGTTCACCGCCGAACTCGATGCGATAGCGCTCGATGAGCGCCAGGAGGCCCTGCTGCTGCAGGGGGCCGATGCCGCATTCGAACGTGTCGCCCGGTATGTCGCCGACGCGTCCGACTGAGGCCGCAGCATTTGCGCGTGCCCTGCACGCGCCTCCGCCGTGCTGCATCGTCACCGGTTCGGCAGACCTGATATGCGAAGCTATGTGCGTCGTGTCACACCAAGAGAGAGTGACCGGTGCTCGCCGGGCAATCGATCGGCGGTGTCCTTCGAGCKGTCTAGTCACGGCAATTGGTGGGGGTCAACAGCATGTCATCCTGGAAGTCCGGCGAAAAACCCCTGGATCTCAGCGGTTGCGCCAGCGAGCCGATACGCACGCCCGGCGCCATACAGCCCTACGGCCTGATCCTCGTGCTGGAGCCGGCATCGCTGGTGGTCACTGCGCGCGCGGTCGCGCGCGAAGAGCTGCTGGAGACATTCGGCGATCCGCTCGGCCAGCCCATCGACACTGTTCTGGGCGGCGCACTGGCGCGGTGCAGGCCGGCCCTGCAAGCCATCGCACAGGACACCTCGCAGTTCCTCGGCGCCCACGCGATCGGCGGGCACGGCGCGCATCATGTGCAGGCCCACCGCGTGGGCGACACCCTCATCGTCGAACTCGAAGCGCCGGTGCCCGGTGAGCCGGGCTCGCTGGAGGATCTGTATCCCTCGATCCGCCACTTCATGGGCGCGATCGAGCGCGCGGCCACGTTGGCCGAACTGTGCGATCTCGCCGCCGCGCAGGTCCGCGAGCTCACCGGCCTGGACCGCGTGCTGGTGTATCGCTTTGACGAAGAGTGGAATGGCGCGGTCATTGCCGAAGACAGGAACGACGCACTGCCCAGCTACCTGGACCTGCGCTTCCCCGAGTCGGATATCCCCGCCCAGGCACGCGAGCTGTACCGGCAGAACCGGGTCCGGCTGATTGCCGACAGCCATTACCAGCCCGTGCCGCTGGTCCGCAGCGCCGCCCTGGCCGATTCCCCGCCCACCGACCTCAGTCCGGTTTCGCTGCGCAGCGTGTCCCCCGTGCACCTGCAGTACATGCGCAACATGGGCACCGGCGCGTCGATGTCGGTGTCGCTGCTGCGCGAAGGCCAGTTGTGGGGGCTGATCTCCTGCCACAACCGGACCCCACGGCGGGTGCCCTATCACGTGCGCACCGCCTGTGAATTCATCGGCCAGATCCTCTCCCTCCAGATCGCGTTGAAAGAACGCGCGTTGGGCGTGGAACAACGCATCGCGCGCCGGGCCATCCAGGTGCGGCTGCTCGCACGCATGGCCGGCGACCAGGATTTCATGGCCGCGCTCGGTCGCGACCAGCGCAGCCTGCTGGCGCTGACCGAGTCGTCCGGCGCGGCGATCGTGCACCGGGGCGAGTGCATCCTGCATGGCGACTGCCCCAGCCAGGCACAGGTGATGCACCTGGTGCAGTGGCTGGCCGCGCAGCAGCGCGAAGGCGATCTGTTCTGTACCGAACGCCTGCCGTCCCTGTGGACGGATGCCGATGCCTTCGCCGACGTCGCCAGCGGCGTACTGGCCATTTCCATTTCGCAGGTGCATGACAGCTACGTGCTGTGGTTCCGCCCCGAGGTCATCCGTACCGTGCGCTGGGGCGGCGACCCGCGCAAGGAAGCGACCGTCGCGCTTACCCCGCGCACGTCCTTTGAAGGCTGGAAGGAAACGGTGCGCCGGCAGTCATCGCCCTGGAACGCGGTCGATCGCGATGCCGCGCTGGAACTGCGCGCGGCCATCGTGGACATCGTGCTGCGCAAGGCCGAGGAAATGGCCGCGCTCAACGAGCAGCTCCTGCGCAGCAACAAGGAGCTGGAAGCCTTCTCCTACTCGGTCAGCCATGACCTGCGCGCACCGTTCCGCCACATCGTGGGCTATTCGGAATTGCTCTGGGCCTCGGCCAGCGACAGATTGAACGATTCAGAAAAGAGATTTCTCGACACCATCGTCGAGTCTGCACAATCTGCGGGAACACTGGTGGATGACCTGCTCAGCTTCTCGCAGATGGGCCGGTCGACGATGGGCCAGATTTCCATGGACATGACCGCCCTGGTCGAGGATGTCCGGCACAAGCTGGACATGGAATATGCCGGACGCTCCATCCAGTGGGCGGTGCCGCCGCTGCCGCGTGTCCAGGCCGACCCCGGCATGCTGCGGCTGGTCTGGCAGAACCTGCTGGCCAACGCGATCAAATTCACCCGCGACACGCCCCAGCCGGTCATCGAGGTGGGGCATCAGCGCACCGACACCGAAGAGGTGTTCTTCGTCCGCGACAATGGCTGCGGGTTCGACATGCGCTACGTGGACAAACTCTTCGGCGTGTTCCAGCGCCTGCACCATTCAGACGAATACGAAGGCACCGGCATCGGCCTGGCCAACGTGCACCGCATCATCACCCGCCACGGCGGCCGCACCTGGGCCGAAGGCGAGGTAGGCGTCGGGGCGACATTCTTCTTCACCATCCCCTTCGCTACTGGAGACAAAGTATGAGAGATCTGCGACCGATCCTGCTCGTGGAAGACAACCCGAAAGACGCTGAACTGACCATGGCCGCCCTCGCCCGCTGCCAGCTGCTGAATGACGTCACCCATGTGCGTGACGGCGTGGAAGCGCTTGAGTACCTGCGTTGCCAGGGCCGCTACGCGGGCGCCATGCATGGCGGCCCGGTGGTGGTACTGCTGGACCTGAAACTGCCCAAGCTCAATGGGCTGGACGTGCTCCGTGAAATACGTACAGACGCCGCGCTGAGCAGCACGCCGGTGGTGATGCTGACCTCCTCGCGCGAAGAACAGGACCTGATCCGCAGCTACGAGCTGGGCGTGAACGCCTTCGTGGTCAAGCCGGTGGACTTCAAGGAGTTCCTGGAGGCCATCCAGGGCCTGGGCATGTTCTGGGGCATCACCAATCAACCACCGCCGCACGGGACCCTGTTCGGCGCCAAGAGCAGAAAAGATGGCTGAAGCAGCACCAGGCACGCCAATCCGCATCCTGATGGTCGAGGACAATGCGCTGGATGCCGAACTCATCACACTGCAGCTGGGCCGCGCCGGGCTGCCCTTTGCCGTTGAACGCACCTGGTCCCACCAGGGAATGCTCGATGCCCTGCGCGGCGGTGCGTTCGACGTCATCCTGGCCGACCATGTACTGCCCGGCTTCGACGGCGACGCCGCGCTGGCGCTGGCGTGCGAGGTCGCCCCGGAAATCCCCTTCATCTTCGTCTCCGGCACCCTGACCGAAGAACTCGCGGTCCAGGCGCTCAGGCGCGGTGCCCGCGACTATGTGGTCAAGTCGCGGCTGCAGCGGCTGCCCGATGCCATCGTCCGCGCCATCGGCGAGGCCCAGGAGCGACGCCGGCTGGCCCGCGTGGAGGCCGAGCTGCACGACAGCCACCAGCGGCTGCGGTTGATCACCGATTCGCTGCCGGCGCTGATCGCCTATTTCGGTCAGGACCACCGTTACCGGTTCGCCAACCAGGCCTATTTCGAATGGCACGGGCGCGACCCGGAAAGCCTGATCGGCATGCACGCGCGCGAGATCGTCGGCGATGAGGCGTTCGCGCAGATGCAGCAGCACCTGGACAAGGTGCTGCTGGGCCAGAAGGTCAGCTTCGAAACGCTGTCCCACCGCAACGGCGCCACGCCGCGCTATGCCCAGGTCGACTGCGTGCCCGAGCTCACCGCCGACGGCACGGTCATGGGGTACTACGCCATGGCCCGCGACATCAGCGAATTGAAGCAGGCGCAGTCGTTGCTGAAAGCCAGCAACGAATCGCTTGAGCGCCAGGTCGACGAGCGCACCTCGGCCCTGCACCGCAGCGAAAGCCGGCTGCAGGCGCTGTTCGAGTCCAGCTTCCAGCACCAGAATCTGCTGACCCTGGATGGCCGCATCATCGACACCAACTCCGCCTCGCTGGCCGCCATCCTGGCGACCAAGCAGGAGGTGCGCGGTGCGGTCTACTGCGAATCGGCGTGGTTTGCCGATACCGAGGGCGTACCGGCGATCGTCTGCCAGGCGGTGCTTGAGGCCGCCGCAGGGGTGGCCTCCCGGCATGAGCTGGAGCTGCGCCTGCCCACCGGCATGCGGGCCTTCGAATTTTCCTTCCGGCCGCTGCTGGACCACCAGGGCAAGGTCACCGCCGTGGTATCCGAAGCGGTGGAGACCACCGCGCGCCGCCAGGCCGAGGAAGCCCTCCGCCAGAGCCAGAAGATCGAGGCCGTCGGCCAGCTCACCGGCGGCATCGCCCACGATTTCAACAATATCCTGACCGTGATCGCCGGCAACGTGGAGTATGCCCAGCTGCTGATCGACCGGCTCGGCGACAGCGCCGGCAATGCCGCGCACTCGCTGGACAACGCACTCAAAGGCGTGATGCGTGCGGCCAACGTCACCCAGCGATTGCTCGCCTTCTCGCGTCGGCAGCCGCTGCGCAATCTGCCGGTGGACCTCAACGCGCAGGTCAGCGACATGCAGGACATGCTCAAGCGTTCGCTCGGCGAACTGGTGCAACTGGAAATGCTGCACAGCCCGGACATCTGGTGCGTGGAGATCGACCCGAGCCAGCTGGAGGCCTCGGTGCTCAACCTGGCCGTCAACGCGCGCGACGCGATGCCCGAGGGAGGACGGCTCACCATCGAGGTGGACAACGCCCATCTGGATGACGATTTCAGCAACCAGAACCCCGATGTGCCGCCGGGCCACTACGCGATGGTGCGCGTGCGCGACAGCGGCCACGGCATGTCCGCCGAAACCAGGGCGCGCGTGTTCGAACCGTTCTTCACCACCAAGGAAGTGGGCCGCGGCACCGGCCTGGGATTGTCGATGGTGTACGGGTTCGTCAAGCAGTCCGGTGGTCACGTGCTGCTCGATTCCGCACCTGGCATCGGCACCACCATCACCATGCTGTTCCCGCGTTCGTCGGCGCCGCTGCCGCATGATCGGCCGCTCGGCGAACCGCGACAGGGACTCTACGAGGTCCTGGAGGACACCACGATCCTGGTCGCCGAAGACAACGACGATGTCCGCGCCTACACCGTGGAAACCCTGCGCCAGCTCGGTTACCGCGTGCTGGAAGCGCATGACGGCCCCTCTGCCATGCGACTTCTGGAGCGTACCGATGTCAGCGTGGACCTGTTGTTCTCGGACATCGTGATGCCCGGCATGTCCGGGTGGGAGCTGGCCAAACGGGCGTTGGCGCGAAATCCCGGCCTGCATGTGCTGTTCACCTCCGGCTACCCGCGCGACCTCGATGCCAGCGGTGCGCTTGGCCGGAACATTGCGATCCTGGCCAAGCCGTTCACCCGGAGCGACCTGGCCGGATCGATCCAGACCGCATTGCAGGAGGACCCGGCCGGGTCCCTCGCTGACGCGCCATGACAAGGCGTTTGACGGGGTACGGCTCATCCCGTCCGGTGGCGGTTACGCGCGTGGCGGAAGCTTCAGCAGCGCTCTGGTGCGCGCGACGGTGTGAATGTTGCGGTGTCGACATGGAAGGCATCCTTGCTTTCGCAGGGTGATGGGGCAAGTGACCTGCAGGAAAGCGATTGCACCCAGCGAACGTCTTTGGTCTGTACCGCAGGATGGCCGCCAGTGCGCTTCACTGCCGGCATCGCGTAACGCGGTCAGTGGGCCGATCCGGATTCGCCAGAAAGTACACCCTCAATCCACCCGCGGTAGTAGCTCAAACGCACGTTGCAGCTGATCTGCCCATAACGCCCGGGCCAGGCCGTCAGCACATTGCCCTCCACGAATTTCCATGAGGCCAGCCCCGCCAGCACCCAATGGCCGCCGTCCTGCACAAGCACGGGACCGCCACTGTCCCCGTTGCCCAGCACGCCTT
>NZ_JBFULO010000199.1:0-6811 GCF_054049855.1 Stenotrophomonas sp. P5_B8
AGCCCACCCAGCCCACCCAGCCCCGCCCGGCCCGTCGCGCGCGCCAACCAAGGCTTCGGCTCTACGCTTTGCGCTTTGCGCTCTTCAAAGCTATAAAAAAAAACCCCCACCCCTCACCCCCGCCGCGACCGCCAAACACWGTCACCCACAAACAACAACAACCCAACCCAGATAGCCGCAAACCCAATCGCCTTGCCCCCATCAAACGGCTCGCGGAAGAAGAACACCCCCAACAGCAACCCCAGACTCGGCGCGATGTACTGAAGAATCCCCACCAGCGACAACGGAATCCGCTTTACCCCGTAGGCAAACCCGACCAACGGCAGCGCCGTCACCGCCCCACCCAGAATCAGCAGCGCATCGTTCTTCCAGCCCCACCCACCGAAAAACCCACCGCCGTGCCCGTTCTCGCTCCACAGCGCAAACCCGATCGCCGGCAGAAACAGATACAGGCTCTCCACCCCCAACCCCGCCACCGGGTCCACCGAAACCAGCTTGCGCAGCAACCCGTACAACCCGAACGAACAGGCCAGCCCCAACGCGATCCACGGCGGCGTGCCTGCATCGATCGTCAGCCACGCCACACCCACCGCCGCGCAGCCCACCGCCAGCCACTGCAGCCCACGAAGGCGTTCTTTCAGCACCAACACGCCCAGCAGCACGCTCACCAGCGGATTGATGAAGTACCCCAAGCTCGTTTCGATCACATGTCCGGCGTTGATCGCCCAGATGTACAGCCCCCAGTTGAACGCGATCGCCAGACTGCTCAACGCCAGCGTCGGCAGCGCGCGCTTCTGCGCGGCGATCTGCTTCCACCAGCCCGTCCCCGCACTCAGCAGCAGCCAGGCCACCACCAGCACCGTGCTCCAGATGATCCGGTGCGCGATGATMTGCTGCGATGGCACCGCCTTGAGCAGGTGCCAGTACACCGGCACCAGCCCCCACAGGGTGAAGGTGAAGGCGGTGATCGCAAACCCGCGGCGTTGTTCCTGCAGGCTGTGTGGCGGCACCGCGCTCACTTCGCGCGCGTCCGCGCCAGGGTCAGCACCACCACGCCGGCCAGGATCACCGCCATCGCCAGCAGGTCATGCCCGCCAAAGTGCTCATGGCCGATGATCGCGCCCAGGATCACCGCAATCACCGGGTTCACGTACGCGTAGCTGGCCGCCAGCGCCGGGCGCACGTTGTGCAGCAGCCACACATAGGCGGTAAACGCCACGATCGAGCCGAACACGCACAGGTAGGCCACGGCCAGCAGCCCGTCCATGCTCGGCCACGTGGTCGGCCGCTCGCCGGTGACCAGGCCCAGCACCACCAGCATGACCCCGCCGCACAGCATCTGCCCGGCCGCGGTCATGAAGGGAGTGGGCAGGTCCAGGCCGCGCGCCCACACCGAGCCGAACGCCCAGCCGATCGGCGCCACCAGCAGCAGGATCAGTCCCTGCGGCGAGGCCGTAAGGCTGCTGCCGGCGTTGAGCCAGACCACCCCCAGGAAACCGATCGCGATGCCCAGCCATTCACCGCGGCTGGCATGCTGGCCGCGCAGCGCGCCGAACAGCGCCATCCACAGCGGTACCGAGGCCACCGCCGTGGCGGCCAGGCCCGAGGACACCGTGCGTTCGGCAAGCACCACCATGCCGTTGCCCAACACCAGCATGGTCAGGCCCATGATCGCCAGGTTGCGCCACTGGCGCCGGGTCGGCGCGGCCATCCCGCGCCAGCGCAGCACCGCATACATCAGCGAGCCGGCGATGATGAAGCGCGCGCCGGATACCATCGTCAACGGCAGCGCGCCGCCTTCCAGCGCCAGCCGGATACCCAGGTAGGTGGACCCCCAGACCACGTACACCAGCAACAAGGCCAGTACAACAAGGCCGCTCCGGGGAGCAGCCGCTGAAGGTTCGGGTGAAGACATGGCACACCACCATCCGGGGGAACCGGGATTCTAGGCCACCGCGCTGTCGGGGAGCACCCCAAGCCGATGGCACGCTGTTTCCGCTCACRTTTTCTGCGCCGGGAAATGGTTACCCTCTGAGCCATGCGCCGTGGTGCCAGGAGGGTACCCGACGTCAGGGCGCCCACCCCGGGCACCTTCCCCACCCGCAACGACTCCCGTGAGGACACCCTCCCAGCATGAGCACTTCCCCTCCCTCCGCCGCCGCCCACCCCGAGCGGGCCGCGCTGCGGCGCTCGATCTCCAACACCCTCAAAGGCTCGGCCGGCAACCTGGTCGAGTGGTATGACGTCTACGTCTACTCGGTGTTCGCGGTCTATTTCGAATCGCAGTTCTTCTCGGCCGCCGACAAGAACTCCACCATGTATGTCTGGGCGATCTTCGCCGCCACCTTCCTGATGCGCCCGATCGGGGCGTGGTACTTCGGCCGCTTCGCCGACCGCTACGGCCGGCGCCTGGCGCTGACCGTGTCGGTGACGGTGATGGCCGGCTGTTCGTTCCTCATCGCCATCACCCCGACCGCCTCGCAGATCGGCATCTGGGCGGCGGTGATCCTGCTGTTCGCGCGGCTGCTGCAGGGCTTTGCCACCGGCGGCGAGTACGGCACCAGCGCCACCTACATGTCCGAAGCGGCCATCCCGGGTCGGCGTGGATTCCTGTCCTCGTTCCACTACGTCACCCTGGTCGGTGGCCATGTGCTGGCGCAGTTGACCCTGCTGGGCATGCTCAGCTTCTGGGACAAGCCGCAGATTTCCGAGTGGGGCTGGCGCATCGCCTTCGGCATCGGCGGCATCGCCGCGATCGTGGTGTTCTGGCTGCGCCGCACGATGGACGAGTCGCTGGGCGAGGATTCCATCGAAGCAGCCAAGGAAGGACGCGCCAAGGCGTCCGGCTCGATGTATGAGCTGTTCGTGCACCAGTGGCGGCCGCTCCTGCTGTGCTTCCTGATCACCGCCGGCGGCACCGTGGCGTTCTACACCTATTCGGTCAACGGGCCGAAGATGATCCAGAGCGCGTTCGCCGGCGATGACGTGATGACCGGCACCCTGCTCAACCTGGGCGTGCTGACCTTCCTGATGGTGCTGCAGCCGATCGGTGGCTGGCTGTCGGATATCGTCGGGCGCAAGAGCCTGCTGGTGTTCTTCGGCATCGGCGGCGTGCTCTACAGCTACTACCTGGTCACCGCCCTGCCCAACCAGCACGATCCGCTGATGGCATTCTTGGTGCTGGCCATCGGCTTTGTGATCCTCACCGGTTACACCTCGATCAACGCCGTAGTGAAGGCCGAACTGTTCCCCACCCACGTGCGTGCGCTGGGCGTGGGCTTCGGCTATGCGGTGGCCAATTCGCTGTTCGGCGGTACCGCGCCGCTGCTGTACCAGGCGGCGCTGAAGACCGGCCACGTCAATACGTTCGCGATCTACGTCACCGCGGTGATCGCGGTGTCGCTGGTGGTCTACGTGTTCTTCCTGAAGAACAAGGGCCCCAACTGGCTGGACGGTACGCGCAAGTAGTACGCAGCGCGCGGCCACCGCTCAGGCGGTGGTCGCGCGCATCCAGGGGTATCGGAACCCGACCCGCGGCCGGCGCCCCCCTCAACGGCGGGCGGATTCGGTCTTTTCGCGTTCGGCGCGGAACTCCGAGCCGTCTTCCCACGTCGGCCAGCGGCGGCTGTTGGCCAGCTCCGCGCCCAGATCGTAGACCAGCAGGGTGTCGGCGGCATGGCCGCTGGCATCCCAGCTCGGGGTCCAGGCATCGCAGGCCTGGTGGTAGCACGCGGCGAAGTAGGCATCGCGCAGTTCACGGCCCTTCTCCACCCCACCCTCACGCATGTCCAGCCCCGGGCCGATGGTGATCGCCGGTACGCCCAGGCGGGCGAAGGCGAAATGGTCTGCGCGGTAGAAGAAGCCGGCCTCCAGGTTCGGATCGGGCGAGTAGCTGCGACCGCGTGCCTTGGCCACGCGCTCCAGGTCACCCTCCAGCGACACCCGGCCCTTGCCCCAGGAGGCGATGTCGCGGGTGGGGCCGTCCGGGCTGAACATCTCGATGTTGATCACCGCCGCGGTCTTGTCCAGCGGCGCCAGCGGGTGCGCGGCGTAGTAGCTCGCCCCCAGCAGTCCCTTCTCTTCGGCRGTGAGCGCCACGAAGTACAGCGTGCGCTGCGGCTGCGGACCAGCGGCGAATACCCGGCCCAGTTCCAGCACGGTGGCCACCCCGGTGGCGTTGTCGATCGCACCGCGCCGGATGCGGTCGCCCTTGGCGTCGGGCTGGCCGATGCCGAACGCATCCCAGTGCGCGGAGAAGATCACCGCTTCATCGGCGTGTGCGCCGCCGGGCAGCTTGGCCACCACGTTGCGGGTGACCACCTGCTCGCGCTTGAGCTTGAAGTTGACCGACAGCCGCGCATCGCCCAGCGCCACCGGCGTGAACGCCGGGGTCATCGCCTTGCGCTTCTCGGCATCGAAATCCAGGCCCGCATCGCGGAACACCTGCTCGGCCAGGCTGCGCGGCATCCAGCCGCGCACCGGCACGTGCTGGGCCAACGCCTGCTCGCGGGTGCGTTCGATGTCGAACAGCGGCGAGGTGCCCGAACTCTTCACCGTCGCCCAGCCATAAGCGGCCGGGGCGGTTTCATGCACGATCAGCACGCCCTGCGCGCCACGTCGTGCAGCTTCCTCGAACTTGTAGGTCCAGCGACCGTAGTAGGTCACCGCCTTGCCATCGAAGGCACCGGGCTGGGCGGCCTCGAAGTCGGCATCGTTGATCAGCACCACCGCGATCTTGCCGTGCAGGTCCACGCCCTTGTAGTCGTCCCAGTGGCGCTCGGGCGCATCGATGCCGTAACCGACGAACACCAGCGGCGCGTCCTTGATATCCACCGCCTGCTGCGGGCGCAGGCTCTGCAGGGTCACGTCCTCGCCGTTGGCCAGCGCGCGGTCCTTGCCCTTCTGGCGCAGCTGCGCGCGCACCGGTCCGTCCACCTGCGCGCGCACCATCGGCACCGGCTGTACCCAGCTGCCATCCACGCCGCCGGGCTGCAGGCCGGACTTCCTGAATTCTTCGATCAGGTACTGGACCGTGCGCTCTTCGCCCGGGCTGGCCGGAGCGCGGCCTTCGAAGTCGTCCGAGGCCAGGATGCGCACATGCCGCGAGAGCGCGTCCGGATCGATGCCGCCGCCGGGCAGGTCATTGGCCGCGTGGGCCAGGCCGCCCACGAACAGGCAGGACGACAGCAGCAGCATGCGCATCGGATTCACGGCAGACACCAGGACGGAAAGCAGGGGCCTGCGAGTGTAACGTGACACCTGCATGACCGCGCACTGCTAGCGGCGGTCGCGGTCCAGCCAGCAGGCCAGGCCCTGCGCGTTGAGTTCGATGTCCATCGCCAGCACCTGGGTCACCGCCGCATCATCGAGCGGGCAGCCATGCGCCTGCGCGCGCTCCAGATACAGCGCGGTAAGTGCGGMGACCAGGCAGCGGTGACGGTCCGGGCGTGCGTCGCACTGGTGGCCGATCTGCACCATCGCATCGATCTGTTCCACCAGGTCGGTGGCCAGCCTGGCCACATCACCCACGCGATCGTAATGGGTGAGGAACATCGCCTGCGGCTCGTAGGCCAGCATGCGCGCGATCGACTGCTTCAACGGCTCCGGATCGAACTGCACCGGCGAAGACGTGGGGATGATGAAAGCGCCGCGCGCACTGTCCAGCTCGCGGTAGGACAGCCCGAACGTATCACCGGTGAACCAGGCGCGGCTGCGCGCGTCCCACACGCACAGATGGTGACGCGCGTGCCCGGGTGTATGCAGGCACAGCAGGGTGCGACCGGCCAGGTCGACGCGGTGGCCGTCCTCGGCAATGACCACACGCTCGGCCGCCACCGGCAGCACCGGCCCGTAGCTGCGCGCGATCTCGGCCTCGCCATAGACCTCGGTGGCACCGGCAATCAGCCGGGCGGGGTCGACCATGTGTGGCGCACCGCGCGGGTGCACCAGCAGGCGGGCGTTCGGCAGCTGCTGCATCAACAGCCCGGCGCCGCCGGCGTGGTCCAGGTGCACGTGGGTGAGGATCAGCCAATCGACCGCGTCGGGCGACAGGCCCGCACCGGTCAGTGCCGCAAGCATCGCCGGCACGGCCAGGCCGGTGCCGCAATCGATGAACGCCGCGCGGCCGTTCTCCACGACCAGGTAGGCCGCATCGAAATCCTCGCGCTGGAACGCGGTATCGATGGTGTGGATGCTGGGGTCGAAAGACATCGGTTCATCCCTGGCGGATTGCGCCCCCATTCTAGGACGATCCGCGCACCGGCTTCGATGCGGCTTTGGTCGCACGCTGGGCCAGCCACGGGGTGCGCAGCAGTATCGCCGCCACCATCACTGCCAGGAACGCGCCGTAGGCATACAGCACCGCCAGCACCTGCCGCCAGATCGGCCCGGCATCGGATTGCACCACGCCGATGTGGTGGCCCCACAGCATCGCCACGACGCTCAGCACGAAGGCCAGCAGCAGCGCGAGGCCATCGAACCAGCGCCGCGCCGCATCGCGTGGTTGCCGCGGGAACAGCCAGTACAGCGCGCCCAGCAGCACGAACCAGGGCAGGAACAACAACAACGACAACCAGGCCATCGCAGTCTCCCCTTCAGGATGACCGCATCATGCCACGCGGCCTCACCGACCGCGCTCGGCGCGGTCGTGCCGGCCGCTGGCCGGTGCCCAGCAATGCACGTTCCATGTACTGCCGGCCGCTGGCCGGCTCCCAGCAATGCCACGTTCCATGTAGTGCCGGCCGCTGGCCGGCTCCCAGCAATGCACGTTCCATGTAGTGCCGGCCGCTGGCCGGCTCCCAGCAATGCCACG
>NZ_JBFULO010000200.1:0-6808 GCF_054049855.1 Stenotrophomonas sp. P5_B8
GTACAGGGTGATGTTGCGCTCGACGCACCGGCGGCGATGTTGGCGAAAGATCAGGCGGCAGTTGGCGCTGAACCCGCCTCCGCAGCGCCGCCGTCCGTGGCGACACCCGAGGAAATGCAGACCCCGGCCGAACCGGCGGCGGCACACGCCGCCATCAATGCGGCCGTACCCACCTCGGCTGCGGTTGACGCGGGCAGCGTGACCGACGCCATCGCCGCGTCGACGGAGACGGCGGTTGCGTCGCCCACTCTGGCTGCACCTATGGAGACTGCAACGGCGCCCATGTCGGAGCAGGTGGCGGGTCCCGTGGCTGAGGCCGCTCCGACTGCGGTCGCCGCGCCGAACGAGGCCGTTGCAGCGGCCGAACCGGCGGTTGCGCCCGCGCCTACCCCTGCTACACCGACCGAACCCGTTGTGACCCCCGATCCGGAGGCTTCACCTGTGGTCGATTCGGCCCCAGTCCCGGTCCCAGCCGCGCCGACGATGGCTGCGGCCGCCGTTCCGGCAGCGTCCCTCGTGGCCGCGCCGAAGGCCGTGCCTGCACCGCAGGCCATCGCCGCGCCGCAGGCGAACATCGCGCCCGCAGCGGTTGCCGCCCCTGTCGCCACCCGACCGCCCTTCGTCAACGAAAACAACGCCATCGAGCGCCAGCTCGGCGCACGCTGCCCGAACGACCTGGCCGCGCGCCTGGCCACCCAAGGCGACCTGCTCACCGGCGCCTGCCAAGGCACCATGCCGGCCCACTTGGCCGCGGTGCTGGTCGCCATCCCCGATGCACAGATCCTCCTGCCGCGCATTTGGCGGCAGCGTGAAGTGGCCCAGCGCGCCTGGTTCAAGGCGGTGCCGGGCGCAGGCCAGCGGCCGGATTTCCTGGTGGTGCAGGGCGGGCTGTGGATCCGCTCGTTCGAAGGGGCCGATGCCAACACCACGGTGTATCTGGTCTCCGCGCCGTTCGAGTGCGTCGACGGGCGAGTGCTGGACGCCGATGCGGCCGAGCCGGTGCGCGTGCCGGCCGGCGATTGCCGCCAGGCCTTCGTGCAGGAGCGCGTCTACCGGGTGAGTGGCAACGCGGCGCCGGTGGACATCACCGCCGAGGTGATGCCGGCCCGCCCGCTGCTGGGCGAGGCGGACAAGAAGCGCTACGCGGCCAAGGGCGGCGAGGTGACGCTGGACCGCAGCAAGCTGCAATACGGCCCCGCGATGCGCTGGTACGTGCGCTTTGATGAGGCGGGTACGCCTGCGGACGCGCGCAGTTTTGGTGAGTGGAGCCGCGCGCACTTGGGCTTTGTGGTCTGGAATGGCCAGCGTTTCGAGCAGGTCGACAGCGTGCCGCGCAGCCAGTGGCCGTGCGATCCGGTCGCCCCCGGCGACGCGGTATGCGGCGGCTTTGCCGATGCGGGGCGCGATCCCTTCGTGCTGAGCGATGCGGCGATGGCGCGCACCGAGGGCGCAACCCCCTGACCATCCGAGGCGGTGCCGGCATCGAGGATGATGTCGGCCCCTTGCCCGGCGCCTGGGCCCGTGCGTGGACTCCAACGGCATCACGCTCCGTCTCGCCGATAAGTGCGATAATTCGCTGCTGACGTCCCCAACTTGAGTGGGCGCTGTATCGCGGACCGGTCGATCGCCGGCTATCCGCCAAGGATTGCGATGTACACCGGTTCCGGCTTCCCCAGCGTCATTGGATTCGATCTGCCGGGGCTGCAGGACGAGCCTGCGCCTGCGCGGGTGATCGTCACCGCGTTGCTGGACGCGCTTCCCTCCGAGGAGTGGATGCGGATGCTCGACCGGCTGGCCTGGCCGGCGCTGCGGTTGGACCACGGTGTGGAGCAGCTGCGCCTGGTGGGGCAGGGCATCCACTTCGTCGGCGATATCCGTGACGGGCGCGGCCTGTCGGCGACGGTGCGCGACCTGTTCGAGCGGGTCACCGCCCAGGTGCTGGCGGCGCGCATGGCGGCGTTGGAAAACCCCGTTGAAGACCTGTCCTGGACGCCGCCGGTGTCAGCGCCCTTGTTGGCCTCGCGCGATCCGCGCTTGGCCGACGTCGCCGCGCTGCTGAAGCTGCCGGCCTTGCCGGGCCTGCTGGAACTGGCCAGCCAGCTGACGGCGATGCGCTTCGTTGCCGTGGCCCGGGTCACCGCCGAGCGCTGGACGGCGTGCGCGGTACACGACGGCATCGGCTTTGGCCTGGCGCCGGGGCAGGACCTGGTGCTGGAAACCACGATCTGCGAAGAGATCCGCCAGCACCACCAGACCGTGCAGTTCGATCAGGCCAGCATCCACCCGGTGTTTTCCACCCATCCCACCCCGGCGCTGTACGGCTTTGAGAGCTACATTTCGGTGCCGATGCTGCGCCGCGACGGCAGTCTGTTCGGCACGCTGTGCGCGCTGGATCCCAAACCGTCGCAGCTGGACGCGGTCAGCGTGAAGTGTTTCGAGGTGCTGGCCGCGTGGATCGGTGCGCAGCTGGAGCTGGAAGACGCCCAGGCGGTGATCGAGGGCGAGGCGCCGGTGACCATCCGTGCGGCGCTGGAAGCCGTGGCCGAGCAGGCGGGGCGGATTGCCGCCAATGCGAAGACCTCTTCGGCGCTGAGCGAGACCGCGCTGCGGATCCAGGCGTTGAGCGTGGTGCCGCGCTGAGGGGTTGGTGGTTGCCGGCCAGCGGCCGGCACTACCGGGCTGCCGGCTCAGGCTGGCACGGGGGCGAAGCGCGGTCGCACCTGGCCGTCGACCTCCACCTCGGCCACGAACATCGCATACGGCCGTACCCACAGGCCTACGTTGGAATCCAGCGGGCGATACAGCACCATCGGCTCCAGCGTCTCGCTGTGCCGGACCACGCCCACCACCTCGTAGTTGCCGCCCTTGAAGTGGCGGTAATGTCCGGGCGCGATGTCGGGCAGCGGGGCGAGGTCGCGCATGTCAGTGTGCGGCTGCGGGCGACTGCAGCATCGCCACCAACTGGCGCAGCCGGTAGGGCTTGGGCAGGAATTCCACGTGCGCCGGCAACGGCGGCAACTGCGAGCGCGCATACCCRGAAGACAGGATCATGCGCGCGTTGGGCAGGGCCTCGGCCACGTGCGCGCTCAGTTCCACCCCGCTCATGCCGTTGGGCATGCTGATGTCGCTGAACACCACGTCGAACGCGCCCACTTCCTGCAGCAACCGCAGGGCGGCCGGGCCATCGTCGGCGGTGTGGATCTCGATACCGAAATCCTGCAGCGCCTGGCCGATCAGATCGCGCAGGTCCTGCTGGTCTTCGACCATCAAAACGCGAAGGGGCTCAGGCATGCTCGACATCCTCTATGGCAGGTAACAACAAACGGACCGTGGTGCCGCGTCCGGGGGCGGTCTGTACATCGACGAAGCCGTCGCACTGGGAGACGAAGCCGAACACCTGGCTCAATCCCAGTCCGCTGCCCTTGCCGACTTCCTTGGTGGTGAAGAAGGGCTCGCTGGCGCGCTCTGCAACCTCTGGTGGCATGCCCGCGCCTTCGTCGGTCACCGCAATGGCGACGTAGCGGCGGCGGGTAGGCTGCGCCAGATCGGGGGCAAGGCGTTGTTCGACGCGGGCGGTGATGGTTACCGTGCCGCCCTGCGGCATCGCCTCACAGCTGTTGAGCACCAGGTTGAGCATGGCGCTGTGCAACTGTACGCCATCGGTGGCGATCGGCGGTAGCGCCGGCGCCAATTCCACGCGCATCTGGATGGCCTGCGGACACGCCCGCTGCAGCGAGGGCAGGGCCTCGTCCAGCAGCTGCGGCACGCTCACCGGCTCGCGCACCAGGGTCTGGTCGGCCGAGAACGCCAGCAGCTGGCGGGTCAGCAGCGAGCCGCGGTCGGCGGCTGCCTGGGCCAGTTCCACCAGTTCATGGGTGCGCGCATCGGCGCCCGGGCGCAGCGCGACCAGATCCAGTGCGTTGGCGATGGTGGTCAGCAGGTTGTTGAACTCGTGCGCCAGCCCGCGGGTCAGGCGGCCAACACCTTCAAACCGCTGCAGGTGCTGGCGCGACCGCTGGGCATCCTGCAGCAGGCACTGGGCCTGGTAGCGCTCGGTGATGTCCTGGGTGACCTTGACGAAGCCGAGCAGGTGACCGTCCTCGCGCACCGCTTCAATCACCACACTGGCGCGGAACTGCTCGCCGTTGCGGCGCACCCGCCAGCCTTCGCCAGCCAGCCGTCCGTGTTCACGGACATGCTCCAGTGCCTGCTGGGGCAGCCCCTGCTGCTGCTCCTCGGGGATGTAGAAGATCGACACGTGCTGGCCGATGGCTTCCTCGGCGGTGTAACCGTTGACGCGTTCGCCGCCACGGTTCCAGCTGCAGATACGCCCGTCCGGGTCGAGCAGGTAGATCGCATGGTCGGACACATGGTCGATCAACAGCTTGAGTTGCCGGCGTTCATCGACAAGCGGTGCCACGCTGGATACGACCTCGGCCACGACGGTAATGCACTCCCCTCTAAGGGGCCGAACCGTAGGGGCGAGAGCGTGAAGAACATGTAAAGAACGGGCTGTAACCACCTGACCAATGACGGATAACGCCGCTTTACGGGTTCAGGTACCATCGGCCCCCTTTTGAGCTGGAATTCCGCATGAATGCTGCGCCGACCGCACGTGACCGCTGGATCTGGGCTGCCTCGGCCGCCCTGATGGCGTTCACCCTGGCCCTGGAGATGGTGGTCCCACTCGGCTATGCGGTGTGGTTGACCTATTTCATGGCGGTGGGGGTGACCCTGTTCCAGCGGCGGCTGGACGTGCCGATGCTGGTGGCGTTGGGGTCCTGCGTGCTGTTGATGGTGGGCTACAACGTGGCGCCGTCGAGCACCAACTCGGCGTTCTCGTTCGTCAACCGGACCATCGGTGGGGTGGCCTTCCTGCTGATGGCGCTGACGGTGATGAAGGCGATCCAGTCGCGCCGGATCGCCGCCGATGCGCTGTGGTTGCAGGAGGGCGAGAACGCGGTCACGGTAAGCCTGCGCGGCGACCCGGAGCCTCGCGTGCTGGCCGATGCGGCGATGCGGGCGCTGTGCGCGCAGCTGGGGGCCGAGGTGGGCGCGATGTATCGCCTTCAGGGCGACCGCCTGCTGCTGGTGGGGGGCGCGGCCTTGCCTGCGCAGCTGCCCGGAACGCTGTCGGCGGCGGCGGGCCAGTGGGGCGAGGTGTTGCGTCTGGGCGTGCCGCGTCGGCTGGAAGACCACGAATCGCCGCTGGATATCGAGACGCCGCTGGGCCGCAGCGTGGTGCGCCAGCGCCTGCTGGGTCCCATCACCGCCGATGGCGCGGTGGTAGGCGTGGTCGAACTCGGCCGGGCCGGGGTATCGCCGGCACGCGCACTGGAATTGGAGCTGCTGCTGCAGTGCGCCGAGCCGATCGGCGTGGCGCTGCGTGCGGCGCTGCTGCGCGCCCAGCTGGTGGAGTTGCTGGAGGAGACCCAGCGCCAGAGCGAAGAGCTGCAGACTCAGCAGGAAGAGCTGCGCGTGGCCAATGAGGAGCTGGAAGAGCAGAGCCGAAGCCTGCTGCATTCCCAGGCCAGCCTGGAGCAGCAGCAGGCCGAGCTGGAGCAGACCAACGTGCAGCTGGAAGAGCGCACCCACGAGCTGGAGTCGCGCCAGCAGGCGCTGCTGCTGGCGCAGACGCAACTGGTGCAGAACAGCAACGAGCTGGAAGCCAGCTCGCGCTACAAGTCCGAATTCCTGGCCAACATGTCMCAYGAGCTGCGCACGCCGCTCAACAGCGCGCTGATCTTGGCCAAGCTGCTGGCCGACAACAAGGACGGCACGCTCACCGCCGAGCAGGTCAAGTACGCCCAGGCGATCCACTCGTCCAACAACGACCTGCTGGCGCTGATCAACGACATCCTGGACCTGTCGCGGATCGAGGCTGGCCACGTCGAGCTGGTCGAAGAAAACCTGGCGGTGTCCAGCGTGCTGCAGCGCCTGCAAGACACCTTCGAGCCGATGGCCGCGCAGAAGGGCCTGGTGCTGGAAATCGTCAGCGAGGCCGGCGCGYCCGCGCAGCTGGTGGCCGACAGCCAGCGCCTGCAGCAGATCCTGAAGAACCTGCTGGCCAACGCGCTGAAGTTCACCGAGCACGGCAGCGTGTTGTTGAAGGTGCGCAGCGCCGGGGCAGGGCGGGTGCAGTTTGCCGTGTCCGACACCGGCATCGGCATCCCCGAAGCGCAGACCGCGGTGATCTTCGAGGCATTCCGCCAGGCCGATGGCAGTACCCGCCGCCGTTATGGCGGCACCGGCCTGGGCCTGTCGATCTCGCGCGACCTGGCCGCGCGCATGGGTGGCAGCATCCGCGTGTCCAGCGAACCGGGCCGTGGCAGCTGTTTCACCCTGGAACTGCCGGTGCTGGCCAGTGGCGGGGCGCCGGTGGCCAGCGCGGCGCCGGATGTGCGCGCCGCGCCGGTACCGCTGCCGCTGCGTGCAGCAGTGCCGTTCCACGGCGGCAGCGCGCATGGTGAAGCAACACCGCCGGCCGCGCTGCAGCGGGTGGCCGATGACCGCGGCCGGCGCAGCCGCGCCGGGCGCATGATCCTGGTGGTCGAAGACGATGCGACCTTTGCCGGTGCGCTGGTGTCGATGGCCCATGAACTCGACTTCGACTGCGTGGTGGCCGGCACTGCCGAAGAGGCGCTGGGCCTGGCCGCCGAGCTGCGCCCGAACGGCATCCTGCTCGACATCGGCCTGCCCGACGTGTCCGGGCTGAGCGTGCTGGAGCGGCTCAAGCGCGATCCCGCCACCCGGCACATTCCGGTGCACGTGGTGTCCGGGCTGGAGCGCTCGCAGGTGGCGATGGAGC